>DASWDX010000553.1:0-6015 GCA_036395055.1 Pyrinomonadaceae bacterium
CGTCATCTACCTGAACATTGGTGACCCACAAGCTTATGGCTTCCGGCCACCTGTTCATGTTGTTGAAGCGGTTGCGCGGGCGATCAGAAACAGCTTCACGGGCTACGCACACTCAGCGGGTTTGCGCGCTGCCAGAAACGCTGTCGCTGCTTATGCGACTTCCCTGGGAGCCCCGACTACGCCGGAACAAGTGCTGATAACTTCGGGGGCTTCAGAAGGGGCCGAGCTGGTGCTGACCGCTCTGACTAATGAGGGTGATGAAGTCTTGCTGCCGGCTCCCGGTTATCCAATCTATCCGGCTATCTTGAACAAGTTAGGCGCAATCGCGCGCTATTATACATTGAATTCCGCCAACGGGTGGCAACCGTCGATCGATGAATTAACCTCGCTGATCACAAACCGCACGCGCGCACTCGTCCTGATTAATCCGAATAATCCGACAGGATCTATCGTTCCGGATGAAACAACCAAACAGATTCTAGAAGTGGCCGTGCGGCACAAACTGCTGGTGATCGCCGATGAAGTTTATCGAGAACTATGTTTTGAACAGCAACCAACCTCCGCTTCTGTTCTCGCCCAGGACATTGACGTGCCTGTAATCACTCTGGAGAGCCTGTCAAAAACGCACCTGGTGCCCGGCTGGCGAGTTGGTTGGATGCGCTACACTGAGGAAAAGCAGATGCGTGACCTGACGGACTCCATTGGTCGCCTGGCAAGCGGAAGGCTTTGTTCGCCAACGCCGGCGCAATACGCTGTTGAGCCCGCACTAGATGGCAGTCGGGAATTCCAAAGATATTTTCTAAGCGAGCTTAAGAGCAGACGCGACTTCTGCATCGAACGCGTGCAACACAACGAAAGCTTATCCTGCGAGAAACCCGCCGCAGCCTTCTACGTAATGATCAAAGCGGAGAAACTGGGGGGGCGTACGGATGAACGCTTTGTGCTGGATATGTTAAAAGAAACTGGTGTGCTGGTCGTACACGGTTCTGGATTCGGAATGGATCCTCAGGAAGGGTATTTTCGGATGGTCTACCTGGCTGACGAGGCTACGCTCGGTGATGCTTTCACCCGGATCGAGCAATTCCTGGCTAAAGCATGAGCGAAAAGCCGCGAACCTTTCCTCAAAAAGGATCTGACGATAGCGACATGCTGTAACTTGACATGGCAGACGATGACGACCAGATCATCGGATGCAAGGTTTCTGTGCGAGGCGCAGCACATCGTCCGCTGTGACCGCCCTGGTTGATCTCTGCCGTGGTTCCCGCAAAAAGAAGGCGTTGACTTGAGCAGATCCTTTATAATATTGATCCGTGTTTATTTCGTTGAGGGCTACGTGGGGTTCCTGGCATGGGGCCCATGACACAATCAGGATAGAGGCAACTAGTGCGACGAATCGATCTGAGAACAGTTCAAGCGGCCAATCTGCATACCATTCGCGATATTAATCGGCAGATAGTACTGAACTATGTTCGCGAAAGAGAGCCGATCTCACGAGCCACTATCGCCCGGGAGACGGCCCTGCAACGATCTACTATCTCCGAGATTGTTGAGGCGCTGACCGACGAGGGCCTGGTCGAGGAGATCGGTGAGGGTAAATCAACCGGTGGCCGGCGACCGACGTTGTTGCGATTGCGCACGGTCGGGGCTATTGCCATTGGCGTCGCTATCACCCCCACCTACACGACCATCGCTAGCAGTGACCTGGCCGGAGTCGTGGTGCAAAAAGAAGCCTTCCCAACTGATCCCGATCCCGAACGCACGATGAATCGCATCGTAGAAATCATCCGCAGGTTCTCCAAGCAGGGTTCAATTGAAGGAGTCGGCGTCAGTATTCCCGGATTGGTTACTCCGGCAACCGGTAATGTGATCTTTGTTCCGTATTTCAAGTGGCGTGACCTACCAATCGCCGAAACGATCTCCCAGTCGACCGGGCTGCCGGTTACTATAGATAACGATGCCAATGCAGTCGCCCTGGCCGAATTGTGGTTTGGACGACCCGAAGTCAGAGATGCGCGTGACTTTATCTTCGTGCTGGTTGCCGAGGGAATAGGGACTGGAATCATTTTTGACGGCCAGGTCTATCGTGGAGTACCCGGAGCGGCAGGCGAATTTGGTCACATGATCGTGGGCAGCAATGCGCCTTTCCCCTGCTCATGCGGAAGCGACGACTGTTGGGAAGCGTTTGCTTCTGAGCGCGCCGCGACCGCTCGCTACAAGAAGTTAAGCGGAGCGAGCAACGCGCCGGATTTTGACACCCTGATCGAGCGAGCCCTGGCGGGGGAACAGGAAGCAAAGGCCGCCCTCACCGAGACCGCTCGTTATCTCGGCATCGGAATCTCCAATCTCGTTGTCGGCCTTAGCCCGGAAGCTGTGATAGTCGGTGGAGCGATAACTCGGGCCTGGCCGTTGATCGAAAAAGCTCTCACGGAAAAAATCGAGCGCAGTATTCGGCGAGGCTTACCTTCGGCGCGAATACTGCGCTCTACATTGAACGGGGACCCGACATTAATGGGAGCTTTGAGCCTAGTCTTGATCAGCAAATTTGCGGGAGCTGCAGCCGCTTGAGGCAGAGAATCGTGTGTGAGCGCGCCCGACCAATTCGAGTAACCTTAATGTGATCACAATCCAAACTCGCCGAGGCAAAACGACGTTTTTCCGGGCCTGCTGGGAAAGTACATGCAAAATACTTAACTGGCGTACCTAAACACGGTCACTGCAGGCAGACGAGTGTCTCATTTAACAGAAAACAGTTGACTGTGAAGGCGCGCTGTACTACTTAATAGCCAGAAGCAACAAAGGCGGTTAGGGCGGACAGATAACGGATATCCCTGAGCCTTATTTAGGCCCATTATGAGACGAATAAATCTCAAGAAGGTCAATGTTGCGCGCTCAAGTACGATCCGCGACATAAACCGTCAGATCGTGCTCAATTACGTCCGTGAGCTTGGCCCGATCTCGCGCGCGGAAATCGCACGTGAGACGGCCCTGCAACGCTCTACTGTTTCACTGATTGTCGACGAGTTAACGGCCTATGGCCTGATCGAAGAGGTGGGCGGCGAGTCTACCGGAGGTCGTCCGCCTGGTTTGCTCTCGCTGCGCACAGCGGACGCCGTAGCAATCGGTGTCGACCTTGGCACAACCAGGATCGTCATGGCGACCAGTGATCTGGCGGGACGTGTCCTGGGCCAGGAAGAATTCTTAACCGATCCCGATGGGCATAAGACGACGCAGAAAATTGTAGAGGGTGCGCTGCGACTCATGCGAAAGAGTGGCGGCACGATTGAAGGAATCGGCGTCAGTTTTCCTGGCTGGGTCGATCCGGAAACCTCAAGTTCATACGCGCCGCATTTTAAATGGCGCGACCTGCCGATCGCCGAAACGTTAACGCTGGCTACTTCTCTGCCGGCTACCATTGACAACGATGCTAATGCTGCAGCTCTTGCCGAGCTCTGGTTCGGTCGTCCCGAAATACGTGAGATCCGGGACTTCATTATGGTTTTGGTCGAGGCGGGTTTGGGAACCGGCATCGTTTTTGATGGACAAGTTTATCGGGGAGAAGGGGGCACTGCGGGCGAATTCGGCCACATGACTATCGGCACAGGCGCCCCGATAGCTTGTGCCGCCGGCAGTACCGAGTGCTGGGAGGCATTTGCCTCGGAACGGGCGGCGCTAGCCCGCTACCAGGAGTTAACTCGCCGCAATGGAAGCGATTTCGATTTTACGACACTGGTGGATCTCGCTATCAAGGGAGAAGGCAATGCCCTTTCCGCTTTGAAGGCGACAGCTCGTTACCTGGGAATTGGCATCGCGAATTTGATCCAGGGCTTGGCTCCAGAAACGGTAATATTGGCTGGTACAATCGTTCGTGCATGGCACATCATTGCCGAGGATCTTAAAGCGTCGGTCGAAGCAAGTACGTGTCGAGGTCTGCCTTCTACACCCATCATCAGTTCGACACTGGGAGATCAGCCCAGGCTGATGGGAGCTCTTAGCCTTGTATTGGCAAGCAAATTCGCGTCAGTCGCCTAAGACACATCGGGATACTTCGGGAATAACACACTGCAGCTGAGCCAAAAGTTGATCTTCGAAGAGCTTCACAGAGATCTGAAAACGTCCATAAGCCTTATGGTCGGGTGGTGAATCTCTCCTTCCAGCAAAAGAACAGAAACCAGCTACTTTGCCACGGTAATCAGGTAGACATCGTTCTCTCGTAGCTGAACATCGTGCAAAAAATTCCGGCCCCTCCTAATTTGAATCCAGGCGCTCTCGACGGGACTTCCGTCATTCTTCTTTGCCAGCTCTCTTACCTGCGCGCGGTCTAAATTAGCTGGAGCGCCGATCTTCAAGTAACCGGTGTAGACGTCATTGACCTGGTAGCCGGCGCGGTAAACGTTCATCTTGTAATTACCAGGAGGAAGCCCGGTAACTGAAACTCGGGCGGGATCTAAAACCTTACTTGGCAAGTCGCGCTTGAATAGTTTCTGGTCACTCTCGTTAGTAATTGGCGGTGAGTAATTCCAAAACAAGATCTGCACGCCGCGCGCGCTGCGACACGCCCAACTATCAGGATCGTTGGTAATTAATTCCTCGTCACCCAATCGATTTAAAAATTGATAAGCAAAGAACGCCGGCTTCCGCAGCCGCTGAAAATTCAGTAGGCCGAAGCCACCATGAAACGGCGATGGCACGGGCCCGTTCTCTTCGAAGATATCGGTGAACGTCCAATACGACATCGAATCCGCGTAGCCTTCGGTGCCTTTGAGTTTCGACAGAATGTAGGGCGCTGAAATATAGGAATCATGGACTGGGTCGCGAGGAGAATAGGACGTGCTCCACTCGGTGTAGTGAAGCGGCAGCTCCGGCAGCGGTGACGCCTTGATTTTAGAGCGAACCCTTCGCACATTGCCGATGATTGCACCTGGTTCGGAATTCAGATAAAGCTGCTGCACGCCTTCGTCGAAACCTCTACCCATAACTCCGTAGTCATGCGTCGAGATAAAATCGAGTGGCACGCGGTTCTGAGTTGCAAACCCGATGGTCTCAGGAATCCAACCGTTTCCCGCCGTTGCTGGTCCACCAACGCGATAATCACGAGAGACACGTTTGATCGCTTTCGCCGTCACCTCATAAAGTTTGAAGTACTCTGCCTGGCTGCCTGACCAAAAGATATCGAGATTCGGTTCGTTCCAGACTTCGAAGAACCACTGCTTAACTTCGCCGGCGCCGTAGCGCGTCGTCCAGTGTTTGACCAAAGCTTCAACTAACCGATCCCACTTGTCGTAATCTACTGGCGGAGTGATATTGCCTTTCCACCAGAACACTGTCTTTGTGCCGCTCGCCAGCGCCTGGGGCATGAAGCTTAGTTCGACGAAAGGCTTCATGCCGATGTCCAGGATTGAATCGTACAGCGTATCGATGTATTGAAAGTTGTAGATTGGTCGGCTCTGCTTGTCTTCACTGTAGACGCCTAGCTCGTCCTGTAGCAAGCCGTGAAAGCGAATATACTTGAAGCCACATTCTTGATGGACCAGGGCGAGATCGCGCTGCCAGTCGGCGCGTAACCCTTCGGCCGCACGGCCGGCGCCCACAACTTCACGGAAAAATGTGTTGTGCTTGCCTTTTACGCGGGAGTAGCTGACTTCAATCACTCGTTTCGACTCGAAGCTGTCGTGATCGGCTACATTCTGAGCGCCGACGTTGAGTGAACCGGGGAGGAGTAAACACCACAGCGCGAATGCGCCATACAGAAATTTCTTTAGGCGATTCATTATCGAATGCGACTAGCGTTTCAGCAGAGACAGCGCGACGACATCAACATCTCCGGAGCCGGTATTTGCGAGACCGCCTAATACCAAAACAAAACGGTCACTTCCGCATCATAGTCAACCCGGGCCAGTCATCAGTGCGAAATGGAGACGCGGGCATGCCGGCCTGGTTATAGAGATTACACACCGGATTGTCAGCCCAGGCGTACCGTACGGCTACCGGAT
Organism: Pyrinomonadaceae bacterium; assembly: GCA_036395055.1. Lineage (GTDB taxonomy): Bacteria > Acidobacteriota > Blastocatellia > Pyrinomonadales > Pyrinomonadaceae > PSRF01. The sequence continues at coordinate 5,991 of DASWDX010000553.1, forward strand.
GCGTTACGTCTTTGTTCCAAACAAC
>DASWDX010000554.1:0-5160 GCA_036395055.1 Pyrinomonadaceae bacterium
AGAGACACACAAAGCGGACGAGACTATTACCTGCTGCGCGGCGAAACTGTCAGCGGTGAAACGATCGACTTGCCGCCTATCAAGCTCACGAACGCGCTGACCGGACGCAGCTGGAGCCTCGTAAGTGCCGCGGTAGAGAACAAGAGTTTCAACATCCCTTCGCCGCACCCCGCAAACCTCCGCCTGGTGGCAGCCTGGGGCGGCAAGGACAACTTGCCAAGGGCCGCGCGGCTTGAAGACCTTCTGCGCGCGTGGGGCGCGATTTACAATTCGCGGTTACCAGCGTCGTCCAACCAGCGGCTGAGGTCGGTCCGACTCGATGCTTACCGGTGGGAAGGAGGAACCAACGGCGATTACGATCGTTTCGTTGAATCGTGGAGAGCAGTGCTCTAAAGCGTCTTGTGCCGACGGACGCCGCCGCACTTGGAATGGTGCGCGCGGGTGTCTGCGGTTTCATTTTGTGCGAAGTCCTCCTGACCTCTTTCTCCGACCTCGGTCGAATACCCGCAACACTCCTGCGCCCCACGGGCGCAATGCAAATTCTCTCCTGGCGCTTTTACGACCTGCTTTTGACCCCTGCCGGGATGGTTACGCTCAAGTGGCTGATGGCGCTTTCGCTATTCGGCGCGACCATTGGCTGCCTAACGAGTTTAGCGACGAAATCCTCCGCGCTGATCTTCGTTTTTTACGAAGGACTACTGCGCAGCTTCGGCCACTTCAATCACGACGAGATGCCTGCGGTCTATATCCTCATCGTTCTGGCTCTCAGTCCCTGCGGCGACGCCTTCTCCTGCGACAGTTGGCGCGGTAAGACGTGGCCACGGCGGTCTGGGATCGTTTACGGCTATCCGATTCTGTTGATGCGCGTCCTGCTCGCGTGGTCTTACTTCAGCTCGGCCCTGATTAAGTTTCGCGTCGCGGGGTTGAGTTACCTGAGCCCTGACAACCTGCCAAGCCTTGCCATTGTTCATTCGCTCGACAATTTGCATGACACTCACTTTCGCTTGGCCTTCTGGCTGCCGCAGGTCCGCGAGTATACGCCGATTTTCGTCGCGCTGCTGGTCCTGTGGGAGCTCTTGTTCCCGCTGGCGATCTTCTACGGGCGCGCGCGACTCATAATTCTCGCGCTGGGTATATTCTTCCACCTGGGAACACTGTTCTTCATGAACATCTTTTTCCCCTACCACCTTGCGATGTACATCGTGTTTGTGGACTGGGAACGATTGCGCCGGAGAGTTGAATCCTTCCGGCGTCGGTCCATAGTCGATGGTTCACGATCGCGCGAGGTTGAGAAGTAAAAGATTAGACTTTAAAGGAAATGCCTCTCCTGTCTTTTTATTTGCTCAAAGAGATTACGTTTCGAGAGGAAATGTGCAGGCAGTTTGCTTGGCGTCTGCTGGAAATGAAAACGTGACACTGTAATTTGCCACTGTTGTTTCAAGTATTGGTGCGCCTTCTCTTTCCAGCCAGGCGTGGCCGCTGAGAGTGCCATCAACTTCTTTTCTCATGCCGAAATTAATCTGACTGTCAATTCCGTGAAGTGCCAGATAGCGGTGTAGAATTGCCGCACGCTTCCAACAACAGGGCCGGTAAACCAGAATATTCATCGCCAACAAAAGGTCCACTGCTTGCGCAAGCCGGGTTGCCGTTTGCTGCTCATCCGCTGAAGGTCCGCGAACTGGCGTGGAAATAAACTGCAACGCACGGGGCAACGACTGAACCTTGATAAGTGAGGACAACACCATAATCCATGCGCCCATCCTCATCAGTAAAATCGCCTCACCAGGATTGCGATAGATCTTGCGGATTATTCGTCCGGCGAATAACAAACTTGCGTTTAGCTTGTTTCCCAGTAGCTCGCTCATCTTAAGGAACATCTCTAATATTCAAGGCTTCATTCAAGGCTTCGCCGGGGTGGCGGTCGTTGTTTCGTTCCTGCAATTACGTGATAGGCTAGGTGATTGGAAGACTATGCCATCAACCGGCGCAGATAGATTAGCTTCGCGACCGCGACCGCGCAAACACGTAACCATTTTTTGCGATGGGTCGAGTCTCGGCAATGGACAAATGGCGACGCGCGCGGCGGCGGTAGCGTTGCTTGGATACAAAGGCGCGTGGCGCGCAGTGGGCACGTATCTTGGCTGCGCGACGAACCAGCAGGCTGAGGTGGCGGCGGCAGCTTTGGGTTTGGAATCGTTGCGGGAACCGTGTCGGGTCCACCTCTTCACCGACTCTCGTTATGTGGTCGAGACAATGAGTGGCCGGTTTCGACGCAAAGCCAATCATGAATGGTGGGAGCGGCTGGACAAAGCGGCGGCGAAACACGAAGTGAAATGGGAATGGACGCGAGGACATTCTGGCCATCTGATTCAGGAAGCCGCCGATAAGGCCGCTCGTCGCATTGCTGCCAGCGGCCGCGTCGATGACGAGATTCTGCGCGCGGCGATCGACAGAGTGGGAACCACCGATGCACTCGCCATCTTCAGCGAAGCCGAGGAAGACTGAACTTTATGGGCGAATCAGAAGCGCTGGAACGAGCTCGTTTCTTTCGCGGCAAGGTATTGACACTCGAGGACCTCGAACTCACCCAACAGTATTTTCGCGAAAGACTCAAACGACACAACCGCAGTCTGCATGGCTTCGGGATAGTCTCCGGCCTCAACGCGACGGTTAAGTCGGGACAGATCATCGTTGAACCGGGTCTGGCTTTAGACTGCGAAGGCAATGAGTTAGTCATCGAGAGTGTGCAGTCGATACTGCCACCCTCAACCGCCGACTGGCACACAGCGTTTGTGAACGTTTGCTTTTTTGAAGAGTGCACCGAGAGCATTCCGCCTGGGGGAGTAGAGGAAGCCACTAACATAGCTGCCAACATAACCGAGAGTTTCATGCTCGCGGTGGCGCAGAAAAACCTTAATCACGGCCATAAACATCTTCGGGCGCGTTGGCTCGCTTGCGGGCGACCTCACGCTCTAACTATCGCCAAATTGAAACACAGCTCGCAGGGTTGGCGCGTTGACCGGGGATATCGCGCACCTGCGATAAAATAGCTTGCCCTTGTCAAGTACTGGTTCAGTTTGGCGCGAGTGAACTAGTGCTGCTCAATGTAGGGCCGCACAAATACGGAACCGGGAGCCGTAGCGACCGGGTCACGTTACGACACACACAACCGCCGCACTCGTAAGGAGATTTGTAATCAACCAGACCCGGTCGCTACGGCTCCCGGTTCCGTATTTGTGTGGCGGCGGCGCCTCCATTTCTGCTCCCTGGATTTGTGGGCAACACTCCCTCGTACCAAACTGAACCAGTACCGCCATGCATAGCCGATTCGCTTTCACAAAGCATGATCCTTATAATTCTGCCTTCTGTTAGCCTGAAATCTCCCTGCAGATAAACTTTGCCAATTTCTGCAAGCATGGCTCTCGTTCGCTCAATCATCAGGTCGGTTTTTCCGCTCCATGCATACGCTCGCCATGTCGCGGGCTTATTGACTTTCGTTTGCCTTCTGGTTGGACTTCCGCTTTTGCTGGCTCAGCAACCGCTTTCGCCGGGTTGGGAGTGGCAAAATCCGCGACCTCAGGGTAATACGATCAACGCCGTTAGGTTCGCGGCTGACAAGAAGCATGGCTGGGCGGTTGGGAGCGAAGGTGCGATTCTTCGCACCCGCAATGGGGGTTTTGAGTGGGATTCGCAACTCTCACCGGCCAACACCACACTCTACGGTCTTTATGTGAAAGATCGATCGCGGGCTGTTATATCAGGAGCCCGGGGTGTCATCATGACTACAGTGAATGGCGGCAGTAGATGGGTAATAAGAACAACCGGTACCAGAGATCACTTATTTGCTCTTACCTTCGCTCCAGACGATCCGTTACACGGCTGGGCTGCTGGCAGTTTTGGCGCACTCATCTCCACTACTGACGGCGGCGTGACCTGGAAGCCGCAGAGCACGCACACGACAGCGCACTTATTCTCGGTTGCATTCTTCGATTCGAAGGCGGGCATTGCCGTGGGGTCCCGAGGCACGCTGCTGGTAACCAACAATGGCGGTGCTGAGTGGAGGCCGCATGGTGGCCTTGGCAACTTAATGTTAACAGGAGTTTCCTTCGTTTCCGCAAAACGCGCCATAGTTGTCGGATACCGAGGCACGATATTGCAAACTGATGATGGGGGCGTGACGTGGAAAGTTTTGGATGCCCTCGTTACGACCGATCTGTATTCCGTTTTCTTTACGGACGAAATGCACGGATGGGCTTCGGGAGATAGCGGCGTAGTATTAACCACTGGCGATGGCGGTACGATCTGGCTGCCTGTTAATGTTCGCACCAGTCCCAAACTCACGACGTTGTTTTTTGCGGATGAGTCGGTTGGTTGGGCCGCCGGTGCCGACGGTCTGGTCGTACGCACGGACGACGGTGGACTTTCCTGGCGACGTTTGACGGAAGGCGGGCGCGAAGATCTTTCACATATCTTCTTTTTGGATAACTCACACGGTTGGGCAGTCGGTTCGCGCGGCAAGATCCTCTTCACGAATTCGGGTGGAAAAAATTGGACCGTGCGTCCGTCCGGAACTACGAATCGCCTAAACGCGATCGACTTCGTAAATCAAAAGATTGGATTTGCAGTCGGCGACGGCGGGACAATTCTTCGCTCGCTAAACAGCGGCGTGACTTGGGAGCCGGTAGTAATCGAGGCCAAAGAAGATCTCTTTAGCGTCCAATTCGTTTCGCCCGAGCGCGGCTGGATCGTGGGCGCACGCGGAGTCATTTTACACACGGAAGACAGCGGACAAACCTGGAGCTTCCAAAACGCCAACACGTTCAGCTGGCTTGAAGACGTAAGCTTCGCCGATTCACAGCACGGCGTTGCGGTGGGCTCCAACGGCACCATTCTGTACACGGAAGACGCCGGCGAGACCTGGAAACATGTTGACAGGAATTTGCGCGAATGGCTGTACGCAATGGTGTTTGCCACCGACGGGCAACGAGGCTACGCTGTGGGCGCGCGCGGCGTAATTCTGCGAACCGATGACGGTGGTGTAACCTGGAAAGATCTCGAGAGCGGAATCAGTACTAATCTATTTTCAGTGGCAGTTGTCGGCCGCGACGACGTGCTCGTCACCGGTGAGCAGGGGCGAATCATCCACAGCAGCGACGCCGG
>DASWDX010000555.1:0-8465 GCA_036395055.1 Pyrinomonadaceae bacterium
ACCTTCCAAAAAAGCCAGGATCCATTAAATACCAGTTAACTAATCCCGCCGCCATCCCAATCACAAACACCAGCAGCACGATTATCTTTTCCCTGGTGGTGGTGGGCTTTCCTGCCATTGAGGGAAATATCAGGAGAAAGACCCCTCCAATTACACACAGCGGAGCAAACGCCGCGAGTTTCACAGAGTACTCATGTTCCTGTAACAACTGACGCCAGTTGTAGTAGATGAGTCCGATGGAAACGAGAATCAGCACCACCGCAAAGATGTGCGCTTTCAAATGATGCATATCATGTTCTCTCAGTAGTCTGAAGATCGCAGAAATTGATTTGGTACTAAGAATTTGCGAGCAGCTTAACGCTTCAGCGGCTCAACCACTCAACTAATCAAAGAAGTCGCGTGTCGGCGAGTCCGCTGGAAGCGCTTTGTTGTACAACGCCCCACACTAATTCTTGATACGTTGGGCTGCGGTTGCAAAGAAGGATTCAATGCTTAGAAGAAGGTTCATTCAAAATACTCGTGATTTCCTTTGGAACTGGTACTCCGTTCATTTCATAGAAATCTTTAACTGAACGCAATGCGCTCTGGGATTCAGGTGCGTTCTGAAGGTCCTTGTGTTGGTGAATGGCAAGCACCGCACTGGGCAGATTGGCTTCAATGCGTTTTTGAAGTTCGTCTTGCCTGTGAGCCCGCAACTCCGTTGCCAGAAACGCCTGCTCCATGACGCTGAGGGCATAGGACCGGGCATACAGCCGCTGATTCATTTTGCCGAAAATGATAAAAGTCACAAACGCTCCAACAAGCAAGCCGACAACAAAAATCAAACTGGTTTTGGCCTTATTTCTCATCGCAAAGTCTCCAATCACATAGCAGCCCCAACACTATGCCTCATCGAAGCGCATATACAAGCGCATATAACTATGGTGCTAATCATTTTCACTTTTGTGATCTAGCCACTCCAGACACTTGCTGTCTAATGATTTAGATATCACAAACTGCATCATATTACCGCCGGACACGGTGTTATGCATCACTCTATTCCGGTAACGGTAATGCACGCTCTTGGCGCCTTGCACCCGGTCGCTACGGCTCCCGGTTCTGTATTCGTCGACGAGCGATGCCGACTCTTTGCTTACGCGGTTAGCTTGGTGCCCTTCGACGAAAACTAGGTGCGGTGCCAAAAAATACAGAACCGGGAGCCGTAGCGACCGGCGTCAGTTCCGATAGGCTCAACTGTGACGACAAAAAGCTTCTGATTTTGTTGTGGGGAGCAATTCATGACGAGTAAAGAAGTCGGTCGTTGAGTTTCACATGGGATGTTTAATTTAGCCAGTGGAGAGAAGAGATGCAGCAGCTGTGAATGCAGAAAGGACAGACGGAATGTCGGTCCTACTCATAGCTCAGCGCTTCGACGGCATCCTGGCGCGCGGCGCGCAGGGCAGGGTAGAGGGCGCCTACGGTGCCGCCCACAATCCCCACCAAAAAGGCTATTCCGATCCAACGCGGCTCAATCTCGACTACCAGCGTCGTCATGCGCATCACACCGAGCCGCGCGATGAAGGTAAAAGCCACACCCACCGTAACGCCCAGCAAGCTCACCAGAATCGCTTCCTGTTCGATGACCCAGGCAATCCCGGTTTTTGACATGCCCAGGGCTTTGAGGATACCAATTTGGCGCGTGCGCTCAGTGACGGTGGTGTACATTGCCAGCAGAATTACCAGCATGCTGATCGCGCTGGCCACACCCACCACCACCTTTATAAACACATTCAACGCCGGCACTCCCGAGGCGTAGATTTCCGGCAGGTCACGCGTGAAGATGATCTGATCGTCCGGGAAGCGCTCTCTGATGCGCGCCGCAATTTCGTCCTCCTGGGGAGGGTCATTGACGGCAACGAGGATTGCTGACGCGCGGCCGTCCGCACCTTCCTGATCCTGCATAGTTGAAAGTGGGATCTTGATGCGTCCGCCGCCGGGCGGCTCGTAAACGCCGACGATCCTGAAGGGGCGCTCAAAGATTTGCACAGTAGAGCCGACGGCGGCGTTTCGTTGTTGTTGCCAGACGGGATCGATAATGACCTGATCACCGCCAGTTAATTTCTCTCCTTCCCGGATAGAAATTCCGGCGAGCTTTGCATAGTCGTCAAACTCAATGCCATCGATCAGGCGCGTGCCGAAGCCTGCGTCACTGCGATCGAGAGCTTGACCGATGGGCGTGGCGGCGCGCACGCCTTCAATGTGGGCAATTTCAGCCGCCCGCGAAACGGGCATCATGAAAGGCGCACTGCCGCTGATGCCCATTGAGCCCGATGGGCGAATCATAATCTGCGCGCCGATATTGGACTCGCGACGACCGCGTTCACGCAAGACCCCATGGGCCAGACCAACTGTAAACACAATGAGCAGCACACCGACCGCAGTGCCGAGAATGCTTACTGCCGTGCGCGCCGGCCGATGAGCGATATTTGAAAGTACGAGGCTATCCATAAGTCTTCGCAAGTGTGGACTGCGATCCAATAACCGGCCCCAGGCGTTTGGCAGAGTACGCCAGGTCAAGATTAACAGTCCGATAGACGTCCAGAAAACCGTTCCGGCTTTGCGGACCAGCGCCAGGGTAACGCCCGTGGCTGCCGCGAAACCGAGCGTTTGTAACACGACCTCCGTGCCACCCTCATATACGCCAATGGTGCCGGGAACAAACGCAAACACAAAATTGATTACTTTAGTCAGCGACTCGATGATGTAGGCCTGCGCAACATTCGGAAGAAACCCGAGCATGCGCAAGGTAACGTAAACTTCCAGAACGCTCGAAACGTGGGCGAGCAAGTTACAGGCAATCATTCCGAAGAAAACGCCGGGGTGATGTTTGTAAAAATCATATACCTTCGACTCGATGTGATAAATGTGTTGCCGGCGCTTGAGGATGACTTTGGGACTCAACCGCAACCTCGCCAATTGATCGAGCGACCAGGTGAGCAGCATGATGCGCCGTTTTGCCGCCAGACCGGCAGCAGCGATACCCAACGCAGCGACAGCCGCGATCGCAATAAGCGAGTAATAGACCAGCGGCGGCAGATTGTAAGTAAACAACATCACGCAGGCGCCGCTTAAAATGAAGAAGACTACCGAAAGATTATAAAGAAGGTTATCGACGACGAGCGCCGGAACGCCGTAGGTCAAAGGAACGCGGCGTCGCAACAGCGCAACTTTGGTTGCTTCGCCGAGGAGTGGTCCGGTGAAGGTAAGAAAACTTATCGCTTCGCCGCCCAGCCGGGCTGCAAACGCTTGAAGAAAACTGAAGCGACGATGTTCCCGGGGGACAGCAGCTGACATCGCAATCGTGCGGAAGACATGACGCGATCCGCTAATCGAAAGCAGAATCAGAAAGCCAAAAAGACCGATGCGGAGCAAGGCATCGAAGATCGGTTGGAGCCCGACGAGGTTGATTACGTAAATGAGGAGACCGAGGCCGAGAAGGAAGGCAATCGCCTGCAGCCAGACGAAGAAGCGGCGCGAGCGGTTGCGACCAGCGGGTTCGCTCTGGTCAACGTCGACGAGTTCATCCAGCTCGCGAAATTCGTCTGGCAACTCTTCAGTCAACTGGTTTTCCGAAGTCGTCAAGGAGTTGCAGTCGCTCCCGTACCCGCGATTTTTTGATTTTCTCGTTTAGCCAGCACTTCTTTTACCGGACGGCCCGGAAAGCGCCGGAAACCTTTGTCCCACAGAACCTGAATTGGATTGTTATCATCGCGTAATTTCCCAGTTAACGCTAGTACGGTAGGAACAAAGCTAAGGCTGTCGTATGGCTCCTCGACTACCATAGCGCGCGGAATCGCTGTCTTATCGCCACCCGCAAGCATGAAGGTGGAGTGGGTGGAAATGCGAAAAAAGGAACCGTGATTACCGCCGGGGTTGAAACCGCGTACATCGAAATTCCAGTGATCGTTTGCTACCACGAGGATATCCGCTTCGATGTTGATGCGTTGTCTCTGCAACAGTCGCCGCAGAAGCTGTTCGTCCGCGGAAATACCCGGCTCGTCGAGCAAGAGCCTGCCAACGGCATGACGGCCCAGTTGTTCATGCAGTCCGATCAGCCCATTAGAGTAGTGGGTTTTGTGAAGCGCGTGAAACCAATCCAGATCCGTGTGCCATTGGCTCAGCCATGCCTTACGACTCTGCGCATTCTGTGCAAAGGGTGTTTCCAGTTGCGGGTCTTCGAAAATTTGCAGGGGAAGCCCGGGATGCCACGGCGAAGGCTCGAAGTGTAAGCGGCCTTGTTCGTCCTGTTTTAGATTCTTAACCGGCAGGTAGCGGAAACTGAGCTGACCGCGCCCGTCTTCGCGCGCGAGAATGAGAGCTTGTTGCTCCGGTCCGGCACTCACCCACACAACATCCGCGATGTCAGTTTCATTAACCAGCGGCTTCACTAGTTCCACGGGTACTCTAAGCGCAATCAGGTCGACTGGACGATTGCCTACTCCCGCTTGCACGTTGTTGCGCACTGTAAGATTGTGCAAGAGCGAGAAGTAATCGACATGCACGAAGCTCCTTTCCATATCCAGTGAGCCATCGGGCTTCAAAACAGATCCGCCCGGCGCGATCCCGGCGATGTAATTCTGGAGTTGATGGATGGTGTTGTGTTCGCCCATGGCGCGCCGCGGAATCACATCCTCAATCCTGATTTTCGTAGCATCGAAGTTCTCTTTCCGCAAACCAAGCAGGTTCATGACCGTCCGACTGAATCTCGTGTAGTTTTCGTCCTGTCCCATCCAAATATCAGCCCAGACACAAACGCGCTTGGCTTCGTCGTCCCGGCCCGCGTCGGAATCCTCCTTCGTAAACTTCTTCGGCTGCGCCGCACACAACTGTCGCTGTTGCTCGATCCGACGACGGAGAGCGCCCAGCTCTTCGTTCAACTTGTCAAGATTTTCCTGCCACTCGGTGCGGCGGACTTCGATAGTATTGAAGAACTGATCAGTCAACGGCTTTCTGAGTGAGGCGGGAGGGTCGGATCGCTGAAGTTGCTGCAAAATGATCTGAAGCAGGTTGAGGTCAGAGTCTCTAAACTGAAGTGACGCTCGTTCGTTTCCGTCAAAATCCAGCATCGCGGTTGGGTAATCGGTGCTCTTACCGTTGAGGTAATACGAGTCGCGCGTGGTTGTGACTATATCCTGAACAAACGGATTCATCCCTTTAATGGCGTAGTCGAGAAGCAGGCGGCGTTTTGTGACCACGTGATGCCCTCCGCCTGCGGCGCTGCCAAGCAACTTCACGAGATTAAAACCCTGGCTGTAAACTCGCTCATCGGTATTGATTCCGTGATCGGACACCACAATGAGAGCCGTCTCCGATGCAAGCGCGCTGTTTTGGATGGCAGTCCATATCCGGCCAAACATGGCATCCAGCTCTTTCAAGACGAAGAGTTGAGATTCGCGATCGTTGTTGTGATGGGCTGCATGATCGAAAGCCGTCGTCACCAGCTCCAGATAGCGAAAGCGAGGATCGTCCAACGCCTCGATCAACTCGCGCGTTAGCTGATCGGGAACTGATCTCATCAGCCCCAGTCCTGTCATTGTCCATTCGTCAAACACGTCTCTAGGGGCCTTCTTGAATTTGTTTTCCAGAGCTTTTCCAAATGTCGTGTACCTCGGCCCTCGTTGAAAAAGAGACAGAACCGCATGTTGTTCGCTATGGGCGTAGGCGTCTGTCAAGAGAGGCACGCCGATGGCATCAAGCACTTCGACACCCTGCATGTCAACGCGCCTTCCAACCGTGGCCTGTACGTAGAAGGGGACGAAGTTGAGATAGTCGTAAGTTTGCAGACTGTAGCGATCGAATTCTACGTTTCCCTTGATTTGCAGGTGCTGTCCCGTATCAATTAGCGACCACGAAGGCGCCGAAAGACTCATTCCGCGGACATAAAAGTTGGCCAGACGCGTGCCGCGTTGATAGAAGATGTAATCAAACCAGGGAAGTTGACTTTTACCCGTTCGGAGATCACGCTCACGTACGAATCGGTTGACAAGCTCATAGGGCAGACCGTCGCACTGAATAGTGACCACCCGCTTTGTTTGGCTGAGGCAGAGTCCCGGAAATAAGAGTAACAGCGCCAACGAGACTTGCAGACGTGTCCGAGAGCGCGGACATTGGCTGTCGATGGCAATTGTCGGTGAAAAACGAGACGTGCTCGGGCCGAGTCGCAACATGGTTATTGATCGGCTCGAGTGCTATTGGTTTTCTCGTTTGCGGCGGTAATGGGCACAGTAGGCTGACGAGGAGCCTTTAGATAGGAAATCACTAAATCCCTGCCGGCCGGATCGAGATCCTTGTATTGGGAAAGACGAAGCAGCTCACTCCTGGCTTTCGCGTTTGTCATGCGTGATAGTCCCTCCAGACAAAAGCGTCGCGTCTCGCCATCTTGCGTACGCAGGAATATGTTCCCGGCGGCTGTGGCAATCTTTGCGTCTGCTTCCGTCGCGTGATCGACGATGAACTGCAGGGAGTGTTTCACTTCATCCAAATTCCAAACGACGTCAATCTGCGGACTTGATTTCGCGACTTCCCTGAGAAAGCGCGTGTGGTAAGCCAGCCGTCGCGCGACATCGAGCCTTGCTTCCATCCCAGGCTTAGCCTTCTCGCGATGGGTATACTTTCCAAAGCTCAAAACATTTGCCAGACGAAAAAGTATTTGTTCTGTTCGTCCGTGTTCCAACGCGACCATCTCCGCGCCTCGATCTAGGTCGAGCTTTTGCGACAATCCATCCGGCCGGTTTGCGTAGTTCAGCAGCGCCTCATACTGTTTCGTTGCAAGGTTGGCTTCTGCCTGAAGATCGTTCTCCATCGGATTGAGCGAAACCTTCTCCAGACGATCGCCGACTTCTTCCCGTAGTTCGGGATCGAGCGATCGACCGAGCGAGAGCATTAGCTTGAGCTGTGAGTAAGTGTGGAGCCGCGATGGCTGGTTGACATCGATTCCGCGTCTGCCGGTCATGAAATCAAAAACTGTTCGGCTCAGGAAGTAAGGTAAATCGCCAAAGCGCGATACTGATAAAACGTTTTTGGTAACATCCTGTAACGCCCGCCTTGTCAGCTCTCGCTTTTTTGGATTTAGACCATCGCGAAAATCAACAAGCAACATCGGAATCCTGGGATTATCCAGACCGTAGAGAGCCAACGGAATCATCTCAGACTGGCGCGCGTCCGCTGTATCCGCAGACACAAGATGGTTCTCAGAAGCGAGAAATCTCGTCTCGCTGTAACCCCGCCAGTTGAGCAGGCGTTTGTCGGACCAGGGACTCGAGATATTCAGAAAGCGGCTGTCATATCGCCGGGATTGATTTGGTATTAAGTCTGATTTTGCTACCCATAGCAAAGCGTGCGTCATGCTGCCGTCCGGCATCTGCAGCGGCTCAAAAAAGATTGATTCCGCTTCTGCGCGCTGTCTCAATAATTCCCAGTTATGTCCGCGGGTATCTCGAGTTTCCGTTATCTGCTTTTCGTTGTACTGGGAGAGATTCAAATCGCCAACCAACCCGCCAAAGGCCTTGTCCGTTAGCCGTAGACGCGCTTGAATCTCAGCCATCTCGGAATCAGATAACACCGGTGTACCTTCAACTGCCTGGTAAAGCGACAGCACTGAGAGAGCTCGGATAATATGCGACTTACGGTAGGCACCAACGTTGTGCTCGTAGGATCGCGTCGAAGCCTTTACGGGCGTGCCGTAAGGATCGAGCAGCAGGGTCTGGAGTGCAGTCCAAAATATCTTGTTCCAGACATCACGATCGGCCGCCGCCAGGTCGAGAACCGGTGGAGGCGCTTTCTCTGAAGACTTGTTCTTGTTGCCAACCCGAGAATAAAGGAAGGGAATTGCGCCTGAGAGGCGCTGCCTTACTGTCGGGCGCGTGTAAGTCAGCGGCCAAACATAGCGAAGACGATCATTTTCGGGATTCAGGTCGCCAAGCGTATCGCGTAATACCGTAACCAATGGCACCCATTTGCCGTTTTCCTTAGACTCAATACCGTCCAGCTTGGCCAGGATGGTTATTAGTTCAGCGCAGCCCTCAACAGGAACTTTCTCTAGGCGGAAAATCTCATCTGGCGAAGCAGTACCCGACTGTGCTTGACCTTGAGCGAGAGCGCTTTCTGTTAAGAGAGAGGTGGGCGCGAACAGAGAGAAAACGAGGAGAAAAACGAAGACACGGGCTTTGCGTCGTGACGCTCTGTAGGGGCAAACGCGCATCTTCCGGTAACCCTTGGTCGTTTTCAACCTTATGATTTTCCTTCTGATGAAGCGCTCTTATTGCGTCGCTTCTTTATGAAATCTCAATATCAATTACGTGAAATCCGGAATAGCCGGCAGCCTCACGAGCTTTGTTGAATCTTTGCAAAAAGCCTTCACGCTATTTGACGAACCTTCCGGCAAGCAGTATGCCAAGACAGCCGACGGTCCTTATTCAATATACCAT
>DASWDX010000556.1:0-12855 GCA_036395055.1 Pyrinomonadaceae bacterium
ATCAGATCACACTGCTCGAAGGCTTTGAGCGTGTGGAAAACAATGGGGATGCCCGCCAGCTCCAGAAACTGTTTTGGCCGCTTGCCCGCCATCCGCGTTCCCTGCCCGGCGGCGGCAATGATTGCGACATTCATAAGAAGATGACAGGTGAACTATGAGCTACCGAGAGATTTACTTCATAATTTTAGGAGGGTAAAGGTCGCGATTCGTTTAAAAGTAACTGAGAAATAACAACCAATGGAAAAGCCTCATGCTGTTTACCGGCACTGCTGACCAATCGCACTCTTTACAGTTCCGTAATTGGTTCAGTGTCGGTGATACGGACGGGCAGTGGTCCACTTCGTGAGTCACGCGACTGGCGCCGCGCCGAACCGTTGATACGATGTTCACCATTAGGTAAACCATTCTCCGGTTCTTCCCAGAGGCGCCCGAAGATCATCTTGCCTGCGGTCGTCTGGAGCACACTGGTTACGGCGATGTCGGCGTTCTTGCCAATCAGCCGCCGTGCATTGTCGACGACGACCATCGTACCGTCATCAAGATAAGCGACGCCCTGATTGTATTCCTTGCCTTCCTTCAAAATGAACACGCGCATCGCCTCGCCCGGAAGCACCACCGGCTTCAGCGCGTTTGCCAGCTCATTGATGTTGAGCACGCTGACGCCGCGCAGTTGCGAGACTTTGTTGAGATTGAAATCGTTGGTAACAATCACAGCATCTAGTTGTTTGCCAAGCTCGATCAGTTTCAGATCAACTTCGCGCACCGCGGGAAAATCAGTTTCGACAATTTGAATGTCGAGCGAACTGTTGTTCTGTAATCGGTTGAGCATGTCGAGGCCGCGCCGCCCCCGCTGACGCTTCGAAGAATCCGGCGAGTCGGCCACCTGCTGCAGCTCGCGCAGAATGAATTGCGGGATGATCAGCGAACCCGTGAGGAACCCTGTCTCGGCAACATCCGCTATGCGGCCATCGATGATGACAGAGGTATCGAGAATCTTCAGATCGCGGCGAGACGTTTTGTCGCTAAGTATGCCGCCCAAAGCGGACAATTCGAGGTAGTCGCCTTTAGCAGCCCCAACCATCAATCCCACGTAGGCCATGAAGAACGTCAAGGCAAGGGTCAAAAAAGTCTTAACTTCTGCAGCCACTGCAGGCGATTCCTGGCGGCTAATCAAAGAGCCAATCAGGAAAGCCCCTACAATTCCCATAATAGAACCAATCGCGGCTCCGATCAGAGTCTTCAGGGAGGCGCGTCTGATTCTTCGTTCAAACAGAATTATGCACACCGCAATGACGGCGCCCACAGCGGCAGACAGCCACGGATTGCCATTGATAGGTTTTAGAACGTATCCAGAGGCAACGAGAATTCCAGTAAAAATTAATCGGATAATGACTACATCCGCATGCATGATGGACGGAATCTTAACACGGTCTAACCTGCCCGTCACCAAAAACCGCCCTTATGCGGCTATCCCGGGCGCAGTCCGGATATTCCTGCCTGTCCTCCTGAGCCCAGCCAAAGCAAGGACACAAGGGACAGACAGGAATGTCCGTCTACTTTTCACCGGTAATCGGAATATATGATGCGGGCGCTGAAACTACCGCTGTTATCGTTATAGTTGTCGTCGTTTACGAGCAGATACAGTCTGCCATCGGCGGGGACAGTAAATGTTGACTGGCTGCCGATGAAGAACGGTTGAGAGTTTTGGCCAGTGGGTTGAAGTATGTAACCGATCAACGCACCGACGCCCGCGGTTGGAACTGGTCGAGCGCTGGTGCCGAAGATAGACCCGGCACCGAGACGTCCGCCTTCGGGAGCAACAACTCCAGCTCTCGGTCCTGCGGTGATATTTCCGGTTGCCGTGATTACCACCTGATCGCCCATGCGCAAGTCGATGCCGGTATCTACACCGCGTGGCTGGTTGCCCGGCACCGCAATAATCCGTTCCAACGTGCGATTGCTACGACGGTCTCGGTTGCGGTTATCGTCGCCCGGTTGCCGCGAACGTACCGGCGCCGGCCCAGCACCTGATTCACCCGGCAGGCCAAATGGATCGTAGGCTTCATTCTGGTTTCGAGTATCATCGACTCTGGTCATTGCCGTCAGATCAACTTCTTTTCGGACTCGCACGTTGAATGCTCCGCGCGCATCGGTGTAGCTCCCGCGATTGATCGTTAAATAGAGACGGCCATCGCGGTCGGCGACGAGCTCGCGGCCGGATCCAATCTCAAGAATTGGAGAGTCGTATTCGTTACCTATGGCGCCGATGAGTTCTCCCTCCGCGGCTCGCGGCAACGGCGAATTCGGGTCCGTCGTGCTTAAGCCTGCAGGAGTAATCCTTGTGCGGCTGGCATAGATCGTTCCTGACGCGTCAACTCTCACTCGCTCACCGCGTCTCAGGTCAACTCCGGTGTCGATCCAATTTGGTCCCAGCGACACGTCTACCGTACGGGTTTGATAACGAGCATCATCAAGCGAACGGCCGTCGATCTCGATGCGGTCAATGTCGCGTGGTCGCAGGAAAATCACTTCGCCGGCGCTGACGGTGCGTGTTGTGCTGGCACTGGTCTGATTACGATTGCTTGTTGGGTTTACGGGCAGCGTAGCGTTGCTGGTCAACTGGATGGCAAACCGGCCATTGATGAAGCCAAGCACCGTGCCTCGCAGCGTTGTTCCCCCGCGGAGATAGATCGTATCGGCTGCAGCGATAGAGACGGAAGCTAAGGTGATAAGTAAAAGAAGAATTACTTTTTTCATTGTCGTTTCCTCACGTGTTATTGGATGAAGGTGACTAAACTCTTCATCCACTTTTTCCTCGACTAGGGGGTCGGCCCAATCCAACGAGACTTCGGTGAAGTTTGCTCCTGGGAGCATTATATTTTCTGGGGGAAGGTTACCGGGAGAGCAATAGTTGCAGAAAAGCTGCTATTTATTAGGAACTGTTGGAAGGGTACACCCAAGAGGGATCGGGGGCAAGTTCGCTGAATCTTGCCCAGCAGTATTGGGGTTAGCCCTCAATTGTTGGGCAACTCAGAGAAACGACAGATTTTCCATTTCTCATTTGTCAGTTCTCATTTTTTCATTTCCAAAGCAGTCCCAGCGAGATGAATGACAAATGAAAAATTATGAAAAATCTAAAATGGCATATGGAAAATCTTTGCCGCGGCTCCCTTTATGGGGGTATCACCCCGCTGGCACTTGTCGGCGGCTTCACCGTTACCGCCGGGATGTTCTGGTCACGCACGAGCTGATTGAATGCAGGCACGTCTGTCTTCATGATCTGCGCCAGCTTAGCTAACTGCCCATCGATTTGTACGACCAGCTCGTCGTAAACAGCATGCGACTGGTCAGTCGGTGGCGCGTCGGCGCTACTGACTACACCAGCCAGCGCCGCCAGTTTGTTATTGAGTCGAATGGGATAGTTCAAAGGATCCTGACTGCTCTGGTTTTTAGTCTGATACAGACTCTCCTCCACGCCAGCCAGATTTTTCTTCAGCGTTGTCGCCACGTCATTAATTACTTTGTAGCTTGGCTGGCCGGCGACTCGTTTCAGAAGATCGTCCATCTGTTGACGCACATCGCGAATTTGAATGATTGCATTGTGCGTCTCCGAAACCTTGTCGCGAATCTTGAGACCAAGCTCCAGCTGTTTCGCGTAGTCGGCCGTTGCGAGTCTCATCCGAGGATCTGGTTTGACTTCGAAGTTTTCGCTCGTCGTCTGGCCGTCGACGGTTAGTTTCACTTGATATGTGCCGGGGACCACGCGAGGTCCCCGCATTTCTCCCGCCCACAAAATCATCCCCGGGAAACGAACCGATTCGGGGTAATGTAAGTCCCAGACAAAACGATTAAACCCTACATCGGTCGTCACACGCGGCAGCCTGCCACCACCGAAGCCTTCCGACTCTTCGCCCGACGGCGCTTGCGGCTCTTCCGGCGGCGTGGTCAGTTCAGCGGCGCCCGGCGTTGGTGTCGGCGATGCTGTTGCGCCGGTTGCGGGTGAAGCACTCGGTGATGCTTGCGCCGGAGTCCCCGGCTTCGCTGCCTGGGGAGCTTTGGCAGTGAACTTTTGAATCGACTTACCGGTGGAATCGAGAAACTCCAATACTACATCCGTAGTCGGCTTAGACTTCAGGGAGTAGTAAACGACTGCGCCGTTAGGTGGATTCCGTCCGATCGTCGCAGTCGCGGGAAGCTGAGGACTTGCGCCATCCATGCGATAAGGATTCTCCGGGCGAAACAGCTTCGTCTGCTTCACGACATTCATTCCACCTTTATCCATCATCTGATGGATGAGCGGCAGATCATCAAACACCCAGAATGAACGTCCCTGTGTCGCTGCTACCAAATCCTGTTCACGTTTGTGGATTGCCAGGTCGGTGATGGGAACCACCGGAAGATTAAATTGCATCGACTGCCAGTTGGCGCCATCGTCAAAAGAAATATAGAGACCGGTTTCGGTTCCGGCGTACAGCAATCCACGCTTGTTGGGATCCTCGCGGATGACGCGTGTAAAAGCCGTGTCTGGAATCCCCCTTGTGATCTTCTTCCAGCTCTTACCATAGTCATTCGTTTTATAGAGATATGGCTTATTATCGTCCCACTTATACATCGTCGCCGCGACATAGGCAGTTGCCGGATCGTTTGGCGAAGCTTCGATAGAATTGATCTGTATCCATTCCGGGATCAGATCCTTTGGGGGCGTCACGTTGCTCCAGTTTTTGCCGCCGTCGCGCGTAATCTGTACCAGTCCATCATCCGAGCCCGTCCAAATAACACCTTTCTGAATCGGTGACTCAATTACCGTAAAGATGGTGCTGTAATACTCAACACTCGTATTGTCCTTAGTTATCGGACCGCCGGACGGCCCCTGCTTCGATTTATCATTTCGTGTCAGGTCGGGACTGATCACTTCCCAAGTCTGCCCTTGGTTTAACGAGCGAAAGACCACGTTACCGGCCGTGTACAAGGTGTCCTGATCGTGAGGTGAAAAGAGAATGGGAAAGTTCCACTGAAACCGGTACTTCAAAACGTCTGCGCCGGCGCCCATCGGATTATTCGGATAAGGTGAAACGTCACGCAGTTGTCCGGTGTGATGATCATAGCGAGTGATCAACCCGCCGTAAGAACCTGCAAAAACAATCTCCGAATCTTTTGGCGAAGGGGCAATCCAGCCCGACTCGCCTCCGCCCACGTCGTACCAGTCCCTTTCCCTTATGCCAAAGTCCGTTGTGCGGCTGGCTATGCGCACCGTCGAATTGTCCTGCTGGGCACCGTAGACGTTGTAGGGGAAATCGTTGTCGAGCGTAACCCGATAAAACTGTGCCGTGGCCTGATCTTGTTCGGTCCAACTTTTCCCGCCATTGAACGAAACGTTTGCGCCACCGTCATTGCTATTGATCATTCGATTCGGATCGTCGGGGGCGATCCAAAGGTCATGGTTGTCTCCATGCGGCACTGTGATTCCGGTGAATGTTTTGCCCGCATCGTTTGATTTGTAGAAGCCTGTGTTCAAGACGTAAACGGTGTCGGGATTTTTCGGATCTGCGTAGATGCGCGAGTAATACCATGCTCGTTGCCGCAGATTGCGCTGTTCGTTGGTCTTCGTCCAGGTCTTCCCGGCATTATCCGAACGAAAGACGCCGCCATCCTCCGCTTCGACAATCGCCCAGAGACGATCGGGATTCGCAGGCGATACTGTGACGCCGACAATGCCAATCATGGTTTTCGGCAAACCAGGATTACGCGTGATCTCGCTCCAGATGTCGCCCCCGTCGGTAGATTTGAAGATTCCACTACCCGGGCCACCACTCTCAAGCGTCCAGGGCTTGCGGTAAACTTCCCAAAACGCTGCATAGAGAATGTTGGCATTAGTTGGATCCAGAATGAGGTCGCTGGCTCCGGCCTTATCGCTGCGATAGAAAATTTTCTGCCACGTTTTGCCGCCGTCCTTTGAACGAAATACGCCCCGCTGTTCGTTTGGCACCCAGACGTGGCCTTGCGCCGCAACATAGACGATATCCGGATTTTTTGGGTGCACCCGAATCCGCGAAATCTGGCGTGTGTCTTCGAGCCCGACACGTTTCCAACTCTTTCCGGCGTCCGTAGATTTGTATACGCCATCGCCGTGCGAAACATTGCCGCGAATCGGCGACTCACCCATGCCGACATAAATCGTGTTGGGATCGGAGTCCGACAAACCAATTGCACCGACTGAGCTAGTACCGAAAACAGAGTTATCCGTGATCGGCTCCCAATTGATACCGCTATCCGTAGTCTTCCACACGCCGCCGCCGGTGCTGCCAAAGTAATAGACCAAAGGCTGAGAAGCGACCCCTGTCACCGCCGTCGATCGCCCGCCACGAAACGGACCAATCAAACGCCATTGAAGGGCTTTAAGGGGATCAGAGTCGCTTGTGGCCGGAGTTGTTGGGGTTGGTTTTTCTTGCGCTTGGGTTAAATTGAAGACCGAAAAAGCAGCGAGCGTGAACAGAATGAGTAGACTGGCGGACGGGCGACCTTTGCCGCGCGAGGTCTTGAACATTATCGTAGACTCCTTTAACTTTAGCGCATTGCAAACCTTCGGAAGTTTTGGAAACGGCTGCGAATAATAGCAACTCGAATGGCGTCCTGTCGCGTTTAGTCAATTTCCGGTACTGGTTCAATTTGAACTCGTAGGTCCGAAGGACCGGCAGTTAGTAGCCCCGTCCGTGAGGGCTGGGTGGAGGTGGCAGTTACTTGCTTGAGCGCCGAAGGTGCGCCACGATTTGTGCCAGCCCTCAGGCCCTCAGGGCTATGGAGAGGATGGAGTCCCCGCCCTGACGGACGGGGCTACTGACTACCGGTCCTTTGGACCTAAAGCATGCGCGATTGGAACTGACCAGTACTCAGTTTTCTGGTTATCGTCTAACTAATCATGGCTGGACTCGGATGAAAAACGGGGGCGGAAATATCCTAATTGACGAGTTATGGCAGGAACATCTCGCCACGCCATTTCCGAGAGGTCTGCGGGGCAAAGATATGAATGGAATTGATTTTGTGATGTTCGATGCGAATATTGCAGGATGCATCACCACTTTTCTTGAGCGCGGAAAACTGAACCTATACCAGACAGCGATACTCGGGCTTTCGCATCAGAGGGCTTGTAGCGTTGTACCAGTTTTGAATGAGGAAGGAGCTGCTTACTTCTGGCGGCTTGAGCGTTTGGCAGCGCTGATTCTAAAGGCGGTTGCGCTCAGCGGATCGGAGCACAACAAGAAGTCGACGAAATAGGTCTTCCCCTGATCGAGAACTTTAGCTAAGAGGAAACTCTATGTCCCGCATAGCGCGAATTGTTTTTTTATTACTGGCGTCAATCCTGTCCGGCTCCGCTCTTTCCGCGCAAACTGGAAACCCAGTTATCCCGGACAACTTCTTTTCATCAATCCAGTGGCGCTGCATTGGTCCGCATCGTGGCGGCCGTGTGCTGGCCGTGTCAGGTGTTCGCGGAGAACCTTATACTTTCTACTTCGGCGCAGTTGCGGGTGGCCTTTGGAAGACTATCGACGCCGGACACACCTGGACGCCGATCTTTGACAGTCAACCGATTGCTTCAATCGGCGCGCTGGCTGTTTCCACTTCTGATCCAAATATCCTCTACGTTGGCACGGGCGAAGCTGACATGCGCTCCGACATTTCTTTTGGCGCGGGCGTTTACAAGTCGACGGACGCCGGGCAAACGTGGGTCTACCTTGGACTGGGCGATACACGCCAGATTGGCCGGGTTCTGATCGACCCGAAGGATCCGGATATTGTACTGGTCGCCGCGCTCGGTCATGGCTTTGGTCCAAATACGGAGCGCGGTGTATATCGCACGACTGATGGCGGCAAAACGTGGACGCGTGTCCTCTACAAAGACGAAAACACCGGCGCGATTGATCTGGCTTACGATCCTGACAACTCGCGAACGGTCTATGCCTCGCTCTGGAACGCGCGCCGGCCGGCTTACAGCACTTATGCGCCGATCATCGGGCCCGGTGGGGGACTCTACAAATCGACTGACGGCGGCACAACCTGGAAAGAGATCGCCGGTCATGGATTGCCAGGGGGCACGCTTAGCCGGATCGGCCTGGACGTTGTCGCGGGCCAGCATGGCAAACGCGTGTATGCGTTGATCGACGCAGGAATCCGCCCGGATCGCCCGAGAGTCCCAGCGGAGGCCAGCGGACTCTATCGTTCTGACAACGCCGGGGAAGATTGGGTTTTAGTCAGCACTGAACCGCGCATACTGGGCCGCGGTTGGTACTTCGGTGAGGTTCGTAGCGATCCTAAGAACCCGGACGTCGTTTATGTTTCAAACGTCTCGCTCTATCGTTCCACCGATGCCGGTAAAACCTTCAAAGCGATTAGGGGCGCGCCCGGCGGCGACGATTACCACTCACTTTGGATCGATCCCGAGGATCCGCGCCGAATGATCGCCGGCGTCGACCAGGGAACCATCGTCACCGTGAACGGCGGCAAGACGTGGAGCACCTGGTACAACCAGCCAACGGCGCAGTTTTATCACGTTGTGGTCGATAACCAGTTTCCTTATTGGGTCTACGGCGCGCAACAAGACAGCGGCACCGCCGCAGTGATAAGCCGCAGCGATTATGGACAAATAACGTATCGTGATTGGCATCCGATCGGCGCCGGCGAGAGTGGCTACATTCTTCCCGATCCTGTCAACCCACAGATTGTTTATGGCGGCAGCACGGGCGGCGAACTCTATCGTTTCGATACCAAAACCGGACAAGTCCAGGATATCTCTCCCACTCCTGCCGAAATCGGAACGAAGATACGCCATCGTTATCCCTGGACCACGCCGATTGCTTTTTCGTTCCAAACGCCGCACTCGCTTTACCAGGCTTCGCAGTTTCTTATGAAGACCAGCGACGGCGGCAAGAGTTGGAAAACTATCAGCCCTGATCTCACCTTGCGCCCTGGCGAAAAAGAAGATGACTCCAAGGGCGTTATTTACACGATTGCGCCATCGCCACTCGCGGCCGGCACAATCTGGATTGGGACCGACAATGGCCTGGTTCAATTAACTCGAAACGATGGACTAACCTGGACTGAGGTTTCGCCGGCAGGTTTACCACCCTGGAGCATGATTAGTCTCATCGATGCTTCGCCACATGATGCGGCGACCGCCTATGCTGCGATCGATCGTCACCAGATGGACGACATCACGCCCCACATTTACCGCACCCACGATTTCGGTAAGACCTGGACAAAGATCACGAATGGAATTCCCCCGACTGCCTACGTGCATGCGGTACGCGAAGACCCTATCCGCAAAGGCTTGCTGTTCGCCGGCACTGAAACGGGAGTCTACGTTTCTTTCAACGATGGCGAGCGCTGGCAATCGCTACAAAACAATCTTCCGGTCACTGCAATTCGCGACCTGGTGATCAAGGACAATGACCTTGTTGTTGCTACGCATGGACGTTCCTTCTGGATTCTGGATAACATTTCGCCTCTGCGCGAGTTGACTTCCGGGGCTGTGGCGGCCGGGGTTTATCTATTTCGCCCGGCGACAGCAATTCGAATTCGCAAGAACGCTGCTCACGATACGCCGCTGCCGCCCGAGACACCGGCGGGGAAAAATCCGCCGGCAGGAGCAATCATTGATTACAGCTTGCAATCGTCGTCGTCGGGAGAAGTGACGCTTGAAATAATCGACAGCGCCGGCAAGCTCGTCAGAAAATATTCCACCAACGATCAGCCAGGGAAGATCGATGAAACACAGGCTTTTCCAACCTATTGGTTTGATCCACCGGCGCCGTTAGCGAAAAAGGTGGGATTGAATCGCTTCGTCTGGGATTTACGTTACGAGCGGCCGCAAGCGCTGCGCTATGGATATAGTATTGCAGCGGTATTTGGTGAAGATGCCATCATGGTTCCCGAAGGTCCGTTGGTCTTGCCTGGCATTTATCAAGTGAAACTGACGGTAGCCGGCCGAAGCTACACTGCGCCTTTAGAACTCAAGATGGATCCGCGCGTCAGAGTTGCTCCACTCGCGTTAAGCCAACTGCTCGCGCTCGAAATGAAGATCATCGAGGCTATGAAACAGAGTTACGATGCCGTGCAGCCGCTTCGCGCTCTGCGTACTCAGCTGAAGGATCTGCAAACGAAACTGAGTAGCGACGCGGGTGCGAAGCCACTTGTCGACGCGGTCAATTCCCTCGACAAGAACGCGGCTGAATTGCTTGCCGTCGAACAAACATATCCACCGGTGGGCATCGTCTCGGTCGCGTCGCTAAATGGCGCGCTTGGCTCCTTGTTGTCCTTAGTTGAAGGAGCGGATGCTGCACCCACGACGCAAGCGGCTAGTGCGTTTGTTACCTACAGACGTTTGCTCGATCAGCAAATGGCAAAGTGGAGTGCATTGAAGGAAAAAGATCTGCCGGCGTTGAATACGCTCTTGCAGCAACGGCAATTGCCGCCGATTGCGGTAAGGAATTAGGATTTCTGGGAGAGAAAATCGGGAGAATGAATTTAACCGCAAAGGACGCAAATGAATTCGCAAAGGTCCGCAAAGACAACCTTTTCTCATGACGCATTCGTAGCCTGATTCGGAAGTGAGTTGCGCTGGCCAACCAGCGGGGGCAAGCCCGCCTTCCTGACCACGAGCTAATTAGACTTGAGTACTGATTTCTAATTGAAAGGCTTTCGACCAGGATTATTTAGTCAATTAGAGAACCTCTCAGGTCGGGAAGGTGGGCTTGCCCCCGCTCTTTGGTTCGGTTGCAAGTCTGAACCTAGAATAATTCCGCCAGTGCTTCTTCCACTGACTTCACTCCGACGACATGTACCCCTGGTAAGCGCTCGAGGCCTGACTTGTTCGAGCCGGGCATTATGATCTTCTTGAAACCCAACGCCTGTGCTTCGCGCGCGCGGACCCCTGCCTGAGTCGTACCGCGCACCTCGCCAGTCAAACCTACTTCACCAAAAACTGTCGTGTGGGGATCAATCGGAACGTTTTTGAAACTCGAAGTAATCGCTGCCATCAGGCCCAGATCCACCGCCGGTTCGTCTACTTCCAGACCGCCCGCGATGTTCACAAACACGTCGTCTCCCAACATCTGCATGCCAACTCGTTTTTCTAGCATGGCCATCAAAAGCGCTACGCGATTCTGATCGACACCCTGCGTCATGCGCCGGCCTGTTCCATATTTTGTTTCCGAAACAAGCGCTTGAATCTCAACCAGCAGCGGCCGCGTGCCTTCCATGCAGGCGGTCACCACTGAACCGGCAACATTTTGCGGTCGCTCCTGCAAAAACATTTGCGAAGGATTCGCTACCGCGACCAGTCCCGCGCCGGTCATTTCAAAAACACCAATTTCGTTGGCCGCCCCAAAGCGGTTTTTCACGGCCCGGACAATGCGATGATTGTGGTGGCGCTCGCCTTCGAAATACAGAACCGTATCGACGATGTGTTCGAGGGCCTTGGGACCGGCAATCGATCCGTCCTTGGTGATGTGGCCGATAAGGAAAACCGGAATCGTCCGATTCTTCGCGAGCAGCAGAAACTGGTGCGCCGCTTCCCTCACCTGCGACACGGAGCCCGGCGCCGACTCGATCATCGCCGAAAAAATGGTCTGGATAGAATCGACAACAATGGCTGTGGGGCTGAGGCGCTCGACCTCATGAAAGATGTTTTCAAGATTAGTCTCGGGCAGCAGAAAAAGATTCCTGGCTTCAATCCGTAGTCTCTCACCGCGAAGTTTTATTTGGCGTTCGGATTCCTCACCGGATATGTAGAGTACTGCGCCGCTGTCACCGCCCCGTGAGCTAAGCCGATCTGCGACTTGCAGGAGTAAGGTACTCTTCCCGATTCCTGGGTCGCCACCAATCAGCACCAGCGTTCCCGGAACTATACCGCCCCCAAGCACGCGATCGAACTCAGTCACACCGGACGGAATCCGCGTTTCATCCTGCGATTCGATTTCAGAATAGGCTACGGCAACAACATCGCGGAGTTTGAAACTATTGCGACCGGCCCCTTTCCTTGTAGCTCGCTCGCGTTCCTCGACAAGTGAATTCCACTCGCCGCATTCGGGACATTTTCCCTGCCACTTGCGTGATTGATGACCGCAGTTCTGGCAGGCGAAGATTGTTTCAGGTTTCTTCAAGGCAACCTCATAAGAACAGGGCGCGGCTGTGCCGTCTGATGTGCGGTGGTGGCTGTGCCCCACCGTACGTCGTCCAGAATCATTGGCGCTGCGCCCCAGTTTTTGGGGCATAGCCCCGAGGAAGAAAAGCTCTTGCCGGAAGGTCAGAGACGTTCATTAAGTTTCTTTTTGGTAAGTGGTTTGACGTAGTAATTGACCTTCTCAAACGGTACGCCGCTCCCCCGGAGTAGCTTGTCCATTTCCCGAACACTTCGTTCAAGTTGGCTTTTCATAAATTACGAATCTATTTTCCATGCTTTCAATAAGTGGGAACTTTGTCCTTTGTGTTTAGTACTTTGTCCTTGGTCCTTCGTACTTAGCGCTCTTCTGAGCGTAGCTTCATTCGTGCGACGAAGAAACAAAGCTCAAAAAACAAAGCTCTAAGTTCCAGCGTTTTATGGAAATATCCCGCGCACCCGGGTCGCTTCCGCAACGCGATCTACCGCGAGGATGTAGGCGCCAGTCCGCATGTCGGTGTCATAGCGTTGCGCTGTTTCATAAACCGAATTGAATGCCGTCCTCATTGCCTGCTCCAACGTCTCATTAATCTGCTTCTCCGACCAGAAGAACGAATACTGATCCTGCACCCATTCGTAGTAACTCACCGTGACGCCTCCGGCATTTGCAAGGATGTCGGGAACAAGAAAAACGCCTTGATCAG
>DASWDX010000557.1:0-9102 GCA_036395055.1 Pyrinomonadaceae bacterium
CGCCAATTCCAGCTTCGCTGGTTGAGGACGTTCGCCGTTATACCGAATTTCGCGCGGCCGGTCTTTCAAGCTGGCATCCAACGCGACGCGAGATGCTTATCAGCACGCGGTTTGGTGATACGAATCAGATCCATCTCGTCAAATTTCCCGGCGGCGATCGCCGGCAAATAACTTTCTTCCCAGAAAGAGCCGGCGGCGCTTCTTACCAGCCGACCACTGGAGACTATTTCATTTTCAACAGAGATGTAGGCGGAAACGAATTCTTCCAATTTTATCGCTTCGATTTGAAAGACGGTGCTGTGACCCTGCTCACAGATGGAAAATCACGCAACACTGGTGGGGCCTGGTCACACGCGGGCGATCGTCTTATCTACAGCTCCACGCGGCGCAATGGCCGCGATGCGGACCAGTATATTATTAATCCCGCCGATCCGAAGACCGATCGAATGCTGCTTCAACTTGATAGCGGAGGCTGGGGAGTTGGGGACTGGTCACCTGACGATAAGAAGGTGTTGCTTCTTGAATTTGTTTCCGCGAACGAAAGTTATTTGTGGATCGTCGATGTTGCCACCGGCGAGAAGACTCTATTCACGCCCAAAGGTGGAGCGACGAAGATTGCGTATGGTGGCACAGCGTTCAGCAGAGACGGCCGCGGAATTTATGCTACCACCGACAAGGATTCTGAGTTTCAACGGCTTGCTTACATCGATTTACAAACAAAGCAACACACTTATCTAACCGGTCACATCAAGTGGGACGTTGACAACTTCGCTCTTTCCGAAGATGGACACACGATTGCTTTTGTAACTAACGAAGATGGCATCGGTCGTCTGCACTTACTTGATACGAAGACGCGTAAGGAAAAACCTATGCCCAACCTGCCTGTTGGTATAATCAGCGGACTCCAGTGGCATAAAAACTCGCATGATCTTGGCTTTACCATGAACTCCGCGCGTTCGCCGGCCGACGTCTATTCGCTCGACGTGCGCACGGGCAAGATCGAACGTTGGACCGAAAGCGAAACGGGCGGACTGAACACTTCGGAGTTTTCCGAAGCTGAACTGGTGCGCTGGAAGAGTTTCGACGAGCGAATGATCTCAGGTTTCCTTTATATGCCGCCGGCGCTTTTCAACGGCCCGCGACCCGTGATCATAAATATCCATGGCGGGCCGGAGGGACAAGCGCGACCCTCCTTCCTGGGCAGAGCCAACTATTTTTTGAACGAGCTGGGAGTGGCGTTTATTTATCCAAATGTGCGCGGCTCGTCTGGATACGGCAAGACATTTCTTCAGCTAGACAATGGATTTTTGCGCGAGGACAGCTACAAAGACATCGGCGCGCTGCTCGACTGGATCAAGACGCAACCACGCCTTGACGCGAGCCACGTCCTGGTCACGGGTGGCAGTTACGGCGGCCACATGGCGTTTGCTGTGGCAACCCGCTACGACGATCGCATTCGCGCTACATTGCCTATAGTCGGTATTTCTAATCTGGTGTCATTTTTGGAGCGCACGGAGTCGTATCGCCGCGACCTGCGCAGGGTTGAGTATGGCGACGAGCGCGATCCCAGGATGCGGGAGTTTATGCTCCGCACCGCCCCCTTGAATAATGCTAAGAACATTACCAAGCCGATCTTCATCGTGGCCGGCGGAAATGATCCGCGCGTGCCACTCAATGAGGCAGAGCAGATGGTCAAGACTGTTCGTCAAAACGGGGGACCGGTTTGGTACCTAATGGCGAAGGACGAAGGTCACGGTTTCGTCAAGAAGAAGAACCAGGATTTTCAGTTTTATGCCACGGTGATGTTCTTGAGGGAGTATCTGCTAAAGTGAGGTTGTATGCCCCGGGGCTCGTCTTTGCCGACCGACCGGGCAGCCCACAAAGGCCAGCCCCTACAAGAGTTACTCCCGCCCACTTTTCAGGTGGGCATGAAGCAAACGATGAAATAGATGTTCGCCGGCTTCTCTTCTAACTGAAAGGCGCCCCGCCGTGTAAGCTCGCGAGCTCAATCCGCGCTGCACTGATTTGCAGATGGCCACATCTTCATCCTGAATACGCTGGCCCACTTCAATGCTTTGAAGATTCCGCTCGCGGGCGGCGCTGGAAGTGTCGGGGAAATAAAAGTCAAAAATCACTTCGGTCTTATCAATGCCCCGCGGTAATACCAGGTTCGTGTCCATCGCGCCCTGGTACCAGTTGATCATTAGATTCGGGTAGATCCAATAGTAAAGAGCACGATCGCCTTGACGCACCGCACCAGTTTGCTTCTCCGCCCCTTCGTTAACCATTGGACTCCATTGCAGACAAAAGCGTTTGCCATTTTCGATCATGTAGTGGCTGTAATCGAGAACGCTGTCGAGTCCTTTATGCAGGTGTGGCACGTGGTAGCCGCCATCGAGATAATTGTCGACGAAAACTTTCCAGTTGCAATCGAAGGTGTAGTGGCGGCGCTCCATCCAATGAAGACCGGTGAACCCTAGCGGGCGCGTTTGCTCAATCAGGTCGGCACCCAGAAAACTCTCCAGCGTTTCGTTTCCCTCGATCCTCACAAACACCCATTTTTCCCAACCAGCTATCTCGATTGGCGCCAGACCGTTGCCCGAGCGATCAAAATCGCAAACGCCTGCGAAATCAGGTGTGCCTTTCAGTTCGCCCGCCAGCGAGTAGGTCCAACCATGATATGGACAACGAAGCTGATGAGCTGTGCCCTCCGGCTCAGTCATCACCATTGCGGCGTGATGACGGCAAACGTTGAAGAAGGCGCGCAAGAGATTATCGCTGCCCCGCACCACTACGATTGGTTCACCGGCAATCTCGCTGGTGACGTATTGTCCGGGTTTGCCTAGTTGATCGAGCCGACCAACCATTTGCCAGGAACGCGCGAAGACGGTTCGCCTCTCCAGATCGTAGACGCCCGGCTCGGTATACCATGACGCCGGAATTGTCGACGCTTGTTCGAGCGGCGCGCCGGCATCGTAGCTGTCGATGATTTCGTCGAGCGTCGCCATGTAGTCAACTTGGAATAACAATTCGACAGCGCCGAAGGCGCGGCAGATAGTAGCCCCGGGCGTCAGCCCCGGGGTCGGGTCAAAGGAATTGTATAAGCCCGCGAACAGGGCGACACAAAGCCCCTCGAAAGATTCTTCGCGTCACCTAGTTCTGCCGCCCCTTGCGGGGCTCGTTCTTTGCTCAGACCAACCCCGGGCTCACGCCCGGGGCTACTATCTGTCGCACCTTCGGCGCTCAAACAACGGGAGTCGCGCTCTTCCTTTGGGGATTAAAGAAAGGCGTCTTCACCACCGTGGCGCGCACGGAATGCCGTTTAGCTTCAACTGTGACTTCAAACTGAAGCTGTGTGCCCAGGCGAGTAAGACCCCGTTTCACGGTTGCCAGCGCGATCATCTTCTTCAAAGTCGGCGACCAGCTACTCGAAGTAGCTTTGCCGACGTGCGTGCCGTCTTTGAATACCGGCACTGAAACCCTGGAAGCAATCGGCGAGACTGCCGGCGGCAAGCCCACGTTTTCGTAAAGACGTTCAACTTCCGGCCAGTCAATTTCGAGTCCGACTATTTGCCGCAAACTGCCGAGCTTTTGCTCTGTCTGCAAGGCTGCCTGACCGATGAAGCGATTCTTATTCACGTGTACCAGACGGCCCAACCCCATCTCAAAGGGCGAATATTTTTGGTCTTCAATGAGCGCTTTCTTGCTGCTGTTGAAATCGACATCAATGAGGAGCAATCCGGCTTCAATGCGCGCAACATCGAGCGCCAGCATGCCGACGGGATGAATATCAAAAGCTCTTCCCGTTTTCATCAAGGCATCCCACACTTTCACAGCCTGGTCCGCGGCAATCCAGATTTCATAACCGAGATCACCCGTATAGCCGGTGCGGGAGATCTCGACGGGGACCCCGGCAATCGTTCCGGTTGTAACTCGAAAGTATTTCAGGTTTTTAAGGTTAGCGTCATCGACCAGAGTCTGCAGCAAACGGCCAGATGTCGGACCTTGCAGCGCAAGCGCGGCCACGCTTTCAGAGATATCCTCGATGTGCACATCCATTCCGGCCGCATTCTGCGTAAACCAGCGCAGGCTTGGATCGGCCGCAGTCCAGCGATAAATCTTCTCTTCCAGTCGGGAAACTGTGCCATCGTCGATTACCTTGCCATGCTCGTCGCACCATGGCGTATAGATAACCTGGCCCACCGTAACCTTGCTCATGTCGCGTGTGATGATGCGATCAACCAGGCGGGTAGCGTCCTTTCCGCTAACGCGATATTTGAATAGTGGAGAGATATCGATCAGCGCCGCAGCGTTACGAATCGCGTTGTACTCGTGCTCATGGTGCGGCTCGTAGGAACTGACCGCATAGTAGCCGGACCACTCACGATAGTTCAAACTCTCGCAGAGTTGAAAAGTCCTTTCATGAAACGCGGTTCCAACAGGCATGCGTTACCTCAAAGGCAAGTTTGTCAGGGCGAGCGATTATAAGTATGCTTGCAAATCTTCAGCAAGACAGAAGTAAGTGAGTTGTTGCAAACACGAGTCGAATAGTTACTATTCTTCGCAACAGCTCAGAAGATCTGGTTGCCTAACGGTGCTCTATATGGACCTGGAAGCGATTAAAGCGTTTGGAAGCCTTTGGCCGTTTTTCCTCATCGTCTTCACAGCAATTCAGCAGACGGCGGCGATGTTGGCGGTGGACACAACGCTTTGAGTGATGCCGCATATCTTGTAAGTGAGCAGCAAACACTTGGCCGGTCGTGTTTTGATAAACGCGAAGCGGCGAGCGTAGAATAGGCCATTACGGAGGCGGAAATGAGCACAACAGATATAAGCACCACGGTTGAAGAGCTTCTGAAGTTATTCGATCTCTTGTCTGAAGTCGAAAAACATAAAGTAGCCTCGGAGATTTTGCGGCGCTCGCTGGAATTCAGGTCGGCACCTTTGACGGATGAAGAACTTGCTTTGAACGCCGAACAGGTCTTTCTAGAACTCGACAGGAGAGAGTCGGAAGATGGCCAATCCCAGTCGGGGTGAGGTCTGGTTGGCTGACCTCGGTTATGTCGCAAAGGTTAGACCGTGCCTGGTCATTAGCATTCCGGCTTTGGATCAAGATCGCGCCCTATCCACCCTGGTTCCGCACACCACGAGCTCACGAGGTTCGAGATTTGAGATCGAAATCAAGCTTCGGTTTCTTCGCGAGGGAGTGTTTGACTCTCAGAATCTAGTTACGATCCCTCACGCGAAATTAATGAGAAGGCTCGGCTTAATATCTTCTGAACAGCTCGCAACTGTTGAAGACCGAGTTCGTTTCTGGCTCGGTCTATGAAAAGCAACCTGAACTCAATGGAATATGACGTCATCGTCATCGGTGGCGGGCACAACGGATTGGTGAACGCTGCCTACCTTGCGCGCGCGGGCAAGCGCGTGCTGGTGCTGGAGCGACGTCACGTGCTTGGCGGTGCGGCGGTTACTGAAGAGGTCTTCCCAGGTTTCAAGTTCTCGGTCTGTTCCTACGTTGTTTCGCTGCTGCGTCCGGAGATTATCCGAGAGCTTGATCTGCCGCGCCATGGATTGGAGATTCTTCCACTCGACGGCACATTCACGCCAATGCTCAACGGCGATTACCTCTGGCGCGTGAACGATCACGCAAAAACTCGACGCGAAATTGCGCGCCACTCAAAGCTTGATGCTGAAGCCTACGACGAATATGGGAAAGCCATGCTCGACATGGCCCACTTTGTGAAGCCGATAATGAGTATGACGCCGCCCGATCCAATGTCACTCAGACCCAGGGGTTTGAGTGATTTGCTTTTTTTGGCGCGGCGATTTCAAAAATTGCCGGAGGAGGACAAGTACAACCAGGTACAGTTGATGACGATGAGCGCGGTCGACTTTCTCGATCAGTGGTTTGAGACTGATGCACTCAAGGCAACGATGTCTGCTTCCGGAATCATCGGCACTTTCCTCGGAGTTCGATCACCGGGCACGGCTTACGTGCTGCTGCATCATTACATGGGTGAGATTGACGGCGCGTTTCGCTCGTGGGGATTGTCGCGTGGCGGCACCGGCGCGATTTCAAATGCGATCGCGGATGCAGCGCGCGAGGCAGGCGCTGAAATTCGCACAGAAGCGCCGATTGAAAGGATTATTCTCAAGAACGGCCAGGCGAAAGGAGTGGTGCTAAGAAACGGTGATGAGATTTATGCCGACGTGATTTCTTCAAGCGTCGATCCCCGCCTGACGTTTATGAAAATGGTTGGCGAGGAACATCTGCCTGAGGACTTTGCCGATGATCTTAAGCGTTACAAATATCGCGGCTCTTCCGGCAAGGTAAATCTCGCGCTTGATGGTTTGCCGAATCTCAAATCTCTGCCGGGCGCCGGTTCACATCTGCGGGGCGCGATTTCGATTTCGCCGAGCGTTGATTACATGGAACGAGCTTACGACGAGGCCAAGTATGGCCGCTTCTCGCGTCGTCCTTACATCGACATCGTGATTCCCAGTCTGACTGACCCTTCAGTGGCGCCGCCGGGCAAGCATGTCATGTCCTGTTTTGTGCAGTATGCTCCTTACAACCTGAAAGAGGGAACGTGGGACAAGAAGCGCGAAGCGTTTGGCGATACAGTGATCGATACCATTGCGGAACACGCGCCAAACATCAAAGACCTGATTCTGCATCGCCAGGTTTTGACGCCGCTGGATCTCGAGCGTGAATTTGGCTTGTCGGAAGGCAATATTTTTCAAGGGGAACTCACTCTCGAGCAACTCTTCTTTCTGCGACCGGCGCCGGGTTGGGCGCAATATCGCACGCCGATTCGCAATCTGTACATGTGCGGTTCGGCAACGCATCCGGGCGGAGGCATCATGGGCGCACCGGGCCGAAATGCAGCGATGCAGATATTGAAGGATAAAAAGTAGGAAATTAGCCGCGGATGGCACGCAGATACGCGCGGATCAGTACGAACCGAGAACCGATTTGAGAAGAGCGCGCGGTTAACGCAGTTAGTCCACTGCAGATTAGCCAGTTAGTTGTCTGTAAATCAGCCGGTTAACTGCCCATAGAATTCTTTTCAGATCTCTCTTATCCGAGTTAATCCGCGTCTAATTTCCGCTTTGAACCAGTCGGCCAGAATGAACTCGTACGACATCATCATAATCGGCGGCGGTCACAACGGGTTGGTCGCGGCCTGCTATCTTGCGAGAGCTGGATTGAAAACGTTGATAGTTGAAAGACGTGAGATCGTCGGCGGCGGCGCGGTCACTGAAGAGATTCATCCCGGGTTCCGTTGTTCAACACTGGCGCATTCCACAGCGCCTTTCTTTGCACAAATCACAAAAGACCTGGAGCTGACGCGTCATGGACTCGAGATCATCACACCAGCAATCCGTGTGCTTGCTCTCGCGCCGGATGGTAAATCGATCTGTATTCACAACGACACGGCCCAAACAATTCGCGAGATAGAAAAAATTTCCGCAAAGGACGCCCAGAGCTATCCCGAATTCGAACGAAGTTTTTCACGCATCGGCAAGATGCTGGCGCCATTGCTAAACATGACGCCGCCGGCAATAGAACATCCCTCGCCGGGCGAACTATGGAACCTTGGCAAGCTCGGTCGATCGTTTCGGGGCTTGGGAAAGAAAGATGCTTACCGCTTGCTGCGTTGGGGGCCGATGGCCGTTGCCGATTTGGCGGCGGAATGGTTCGATACTGAAATTCTGCGGGCAACGATCGCGGCACGCGGAATCTTTGGTGCGTTTGCCGGGCCATGGTCCGCCGGCACAAGCACCGGGCTGCTTTGGCAGGCAGCAATGGACGGCTCCGCCCTTAATCCGTCCTCATTCATACGTAGTGGCATGGGCGCGCTCACTGAAGCCCTGGCCCGGGTGGCGCTCAGCGCGGGAGCTGAAATAAGGACCGCGGCTGGCGTTGAAAGAATCGAGATCTCGGAGGAAAAAACCTCCAGAGTTATACTCAAAACTGGAGAGGAAATCCCGGCGCGCGCGATTGTTTCCAATGTTGACCCGCGCACTACATTTCTGAAGTTGGTGGATCCGGTTGATTTGGATCCAAATTTCCTTTTGAAGGTTCGCAATTACCGCGCGATGGGAGTCTCAGCGAAAATCAACCTGGCCCTTTCGGGGCTGCCTTCGTTCAGGGGACTCGATGCGAGCGACGTGGAGGCGGCCAGCGCCAAACTTTCCGGCCGAATACATATAGGGCCGGACATTGATTATCTGGAGCGCGCTTTTGATGCCGCGAAGTATGGCGACTACTCAGCCGCGCCCTACATGGATATCACCGTCCCTTCTTTGCTCGATCCCGCTCTCGCACCGGCCGGCGCTCATGTAATGTCGGTTTATGTGCAGTACGCCCCTTATATCTTGCAGAATGGCGATTGGAATTCGCGGCGTGAAGAGTTTGCGGACGCAGTTGTCAATACCTTGTCAGAGTACGCACCAAAGTTGAAGGGATCGATCCTGGCTCGCCAGGTTATCACGCCATTCGATCTTGAAGAGAGCTACGGATTGAGTGGTGGTCATATTCATCATGGCGAGCAGTCGCTCGATCAGTTCTTCCCGTTTCGGCCGTTGATTGGCTGGGCGCAGTATCGAACTCCTATCAAGGGACTCTATCTTTGTGGCGCCGGCACGCACCCGGGTGGCGGCATAACTGGCGCGCCGGGGAGAAATGCGGCGCGGGAGCTGATTAAAGATCTCAAGGCAAAGCGGATTTAGCTCCGTAGGAGCATCATGTTTATAGCCGTAACTTCAACTAAGAAAGAGAAGCTCCAAAGGAGTGAAATATTTATGAGACCTTATTGTAATGTGCGACGTTTCGCTCCTACGGAGCTGAGGAGTTGAGGTGAACGCTGGTCTATAAATATTTTGTCCCTCCGGGACTTAGGAACCAAAATGTGAGCTATGAGGAACTTGAAACCATCTCGAAGTTTTGCCAGCGACAACAACGCCGGCGTCCATACGAAAGTGATGGAAGCGATCGCTCGCGCCAATGATGGACACGTCATTGCCTATGGCGACGATCCTTATACAGCGCGCGCAGTTAAGAAGTTTCGCGAGCACCTTGGTAAAGATGTGGAA
>DASWDX010000558.1:0-4260 GCA_036395055.1 Pyrinomonadaceae bacterium
CGGTGCTTATGCGATCAAGCGATGACTGTCCGCGATATGAGCCTCAAGCACTTTGCGTATTAACTGACATGCTTGCTTCACCTCCGGCATCGCCAGAGAGCAATAGATCTGTTTGCCTTCGCGTCTGGTCGTCAGTACGCCCGCGGATTTTAAGACGGAGAGGTGTTGAGAAAGGCTCGTCTTCGAAATGCCTAAGGATTCCTGCAGCTCGGAACTGCCTCGTTCACCCTGGCCCAGAAGGTCCAGAATCTGCAGACGTCCGGGATGAGCGAAGGCTTTGCATATGCGCGCTTGCCGTTCAAATATTTCCATGTCAATGCTCTTTCTGGGTTTGATCTTCCTCATTTGTTCGGCTTGTCAGAGCAGGACAAGTCTTTTCAGGCTCGTCCTGTATAGCTGACACTTCCTTTCTATTTGTTTGCGTTGCCTGGGGCTTTCATCGGATTGCCCGGATAGCCAAGTGCTTTCCAGTCCATGCGACCATGCTGGCCGTGACAATCGATACAGCGTAGAGCATTCTTTGCCGGCTGCACAGCGTGAAAGATACCCATGTATCTGGTCGTTTCAGTCCAGGTGTACTGCGCGTTGTCAACACCGTATAACTCCTTCGCTGCGTTCTTCACGGCCGGATCTATCTTACCGTCGGGAAAGAACTGCTCGACGGTGATCGGTATGATCCAGTTTTTGCCGGCGAGCAAGGGTAGCCTCGCCTTGTGAACTTTGAACGCGAAAATTTTCGCCTTGGGGTCTTCACGCGAACCTTGCGGCATCATCATGCCGACTGAACCATCCGGCAAACGCTGCGCCGGCTCTCCGGGCAATTGCGCTTTCGTCATGCCGTTGAACCACGCGTAGACGGGTGTCACGTCTTTTTGCAGCGTGATGGTAGCGGTATATCGGTTCGTTTGCTCATTGAACAGCGGCGTTGACCAGTCGCGCATCATGTCGGTCGGTTCCTCGCGAGCAAAGCTCGGGATGTGACAAACTGAGCAATTTATCCGCTTAGCGTGGCGATTGAGAGGCTCCAATTTATGTGGCGTCGACGTGTGACAACCTGAACTCTCGCAGCTCAGAGGATTGTTTGGCATGTCGCTGCCCGACAGGTCCGCACCGCGACCACGCACGTGATGATCGTCGCCAGCATGACAAGCGACGCACTGCATGTTCTTGCCTGCCGTCGCCATGTGCACGTCGAAATCACGATCGGGATCCGCGAGTTTGTATTCGATGTCGCCTCGCTTGTAGTTTGGCCCGCCACCTGAAGCCGCATGGCAACGCAAGCACATCACGCGAGTCGGCATTGAGATGCGTTTGGCAACCGAATTAAGACCTTCAACGTTATTCCAGAGAATTGGCCGCCATTGAAATTCGCCTCTGTCGTCCGCATAGAGATCTCGCCGGTAGCCGCTTGCGTGACACATCAAGCAGTCGATGTTCTCGAGTTGCGTCTGAGTCATTTGTTCAGACGGCATCAGGCCGCTGCCTGCATGACACGCGGAACAACCGCGGCTGATCACATCGCCGCGGGAATTCTTGACCAGCCCGATCCAGTTGCCGATCGGGCTGGTGCAAAAATCATTAAACGTGTTCAGCTTGCCCAGCTTCTTACCGCCTGCATTGACGATATTCGGCGAAGGCCCACGCCATTGGTAATGCTGCGAGTGAAAGAAAGTCTCGGCCTCTTTTTGGTGACACTCCAGACAGGTTTTGGTTCCTTCGTAATGCTGAAAGTACTCAGCGTGCGTGTACTGCTTCTCCGTTTGAGCGTGTGCCAGACCAAGAACGAGGCCGAGCAGCAGAAGAGTGAAGGTGATTTTGTTTCTCATCAGGCCCTCCTCAGAAACGCGTAATCATGCTCAGCGTAAACATCTGCGCCTTCTTGTATGTTGGGAAGCCAAGGATCGGCGTTGAATCCAACAACTTTGGCGCCCCTACGTGCCAACCGGAGCCTGAGTAGTTGTAGTTGTAGTTGATGTAATCAGCCTTGACGATGAACCGGCTGTTGATGCGGTGCGTCAGATAAGTCTCAAACACATTGCCGCGGGTGTTGGTCTTTGGCGCAATGATGTCATCCTCAGCCTGAGCGAAGTTGAACCAGTACTTGCTGCCATGGTTGAACTCAAAGCCCAGCTTGGTGCGATCCTCGTTCCTGAAGCTGTAGCGGGCGCCGACGTACACCATGTAGCCGTTGTGATTCTCCGGCACATCGAAAGGATCCGAACCGAGCCCGCCAAACGGTGTCGTCAAGCCGTTAGGCCTCAACCCAACATAGTTGAGGCTGCCGTACAGGTCCCATTGGCGAAACTTTCTCGTCAGGTTGATGCCCGCCAGATTGATGTTGCCGAGGTTCGTCGAGGGCGTGAACCGCATCACCACCGGCGCTCCGACAGAGTCACCGGTGAGTGGGTTGGATGGAAGGACAACCAGGCCGTTGAATCCATCGGTTACGTCGAAGGCTCGGGCTACTGTCAGTTGAACCAGAGTTCTTTCAGTAGTCCACAGGTCCAGATTAGCTCCCGCGAAATGGACGTCCTTCAAACGGTCTTCAGGTCGTTTGAGCAAGTCGGCATTGCCGAAGCCAGACTCGTAACCGAGGCCATAGCAGAATCGAAACACCGAATGCTCACCAAAGTGATAGCCAAACGTTAGACCATCAAACTGGTAGTTGATCAAAGCGCCCGATGGCGTGCCTCCGCGTAGCTCATCTTCGCGATACTGCATTGGCGGTCCCTCAGTCGAAGGACGCCGGCCGATCGACAGGAAGAACTTCGACCCGGCAATCTTATTCCAGGTAAAGTAAGCGCGTTCGACTCGTAGGAAGTCGCCGCTGGGGACTCCTGCCGTCGAGCCATCTACGTTGAGACTCGTTGGTTGTCCGTTGAAAACCTGCACGCCGGTCGAATCGCCGAACACTTTGTACATGCTCAAGCGCGCGGTCACGCTCACATTCTCAGAGACTGGTGCGTCGAGATTAAGGCGCAAGCGGTTCGTGTAAAGGATCTTATTGTTCGCTTTGTACTCGGGAACAAAAGTCGTTGGCATCAGCATTCCAAACAACTGCTGTTGCAGTTGCGGCGGAAATTGGCCCATCGCCTGTTTGAGTTTGTCGAACGTCAGATTCTGAGTGAAGTACTGATAGTCGCCATAGTGCGCGGCGACTGTTTGGTTAATCTCGTCAACATTGGCCGGCGGTCGTCCGATGGTATTCATTGTGAACATGCTCTTCACGACCAAATTTTGCAGCATCATGCCGTCGAAGTGAGCGGGTATGGTGCCGCGGATTGAATGCGCTTCGAAGCGATAGTCGCCGCCAATCCGCACGCGCTGCAACGCGTTATCACGCTCGGTCCTGGTTACGCGCCGGTCCAGCTCTTTGACCGTCGCCTGCGTGTCCGGCTGATCGGTTTGGGGTGGTTGTTTCTTTTCCTGCGCAGCCAGGCGCTCTTCCATTGCAGCGAGCGTCTTCTTTAGCTGCTCTACCTCAGTGCGGAGTAGCTCGGTTTCGGATTGTGGTTGCTGAACGACCTGGTTTGATTTGTCTGACTTTGGGGGTTCTGGAGCTTGGCTCTGGGCCAGGGTCACTGGCCCAGAGATCAGTAAAACTGCAAATAAACTATAAATGAATCTACGCATGGATTCCTCCCTAATTGAAGGTCGACGAAGGGAGAACCCGGGACTAATCGCCACTACACGTCTGTGGCTGTTCCGAGTCCGCCGCATGATCGATACAGAACTTTTCGATTGCCTTGAGCTGCTCAGGCGTCAATGCGTCGAGCAGCTTCGTTTCCTGATTAGGCATTCGCACTTCCTTATGTTTCTGAATGAGCTTGGTTTTGTAGAAGCTCTTCCACTGATCCTGGGTCAAACTCATCGGTGTGTATTCCCCGTTTTCTGAGTTCGTTTCGTGGCAGGCGCGACAGTTCTGTTTGTACAGATCTTTGCCGCTTTTGCTCTGCGCGCCGGCGCTTGATTGCTCGCCCAGCATGAATACCAGCAGTGGCAATGCAAAAAGGAAGGCGAAAGCGATTGATAACATCAGCCTTGGCATTGCTGATTTCATGGCTTCCTCCTTTTGCTGTGGACTTACACCTCGCGATCCGTTGGACCGCGACTGCTGATAGGGCAATTGCGGGACCAGCGAGAGTCGTCTGCTGATAGGCAGGATAGAACGCCGGGGCCGATGAGCCTTAACCGTGTTCTTTAGCGGGATAATAGTGGCGCGTTAGGCCAGCAGCCGCCCCTTTCCGCGGCCACAACGCT
>DASWDX010000559.1:0-3654 GCA_036395055.1 Pyrinomonadaceae bacterium
TCTCCCGGTTTGAGTTCAACAGCCCGCATCGCATTCTTC
The DNA here is from genome assembly GCA_036395055.1 of Pyrinomonadaceae bacterium. Taxonomy (GTDB): domain Bacteria; phylum Acidobacteriota; class Blastocatellia; order Pyrinomonadales; family Pyrinomonadaceae; genus PSRF01. The sequence goes on from DASWDX010000559.1 coordinate 40, forward strand.
AATGCTTTAACTCGGAAGCCCTCTTTCAATGCGTCGAGCACGGTGTTCTTTACGCAGTAGTCCGTTGCCAGGCCCCCGATCCAAACCTCTTCGACGCCGAGCCGGCGAAGCTGTAACTCGAGATCGGTGCCATCAAATGCTGAATAAGAATCTTCATCGCCGAGACCTTTCGAGATTACACGAATGTGTATATCGTCAATCAGCTCCGGATGAAACTCCGCGCCTTTCGTGTTTTGCACACAATGCACGGGCCAGGTGCCACCGTATGCTGCGAAGTGCCTGGTTTTTTCCGGGTGCCAGTCCCGGCTCTTGAAAACGGGCTCGCCTCGCTCCAAAAACTCCTCGATAAGTTTATTAAGCGGCGCCACAACCTCATCGCCCTGCGCGACGGCCAGGGAGCCGCCGGGGCAGAAGTCGTTTTGTACGTCAACAACGATCAATGCGCGTTTGTTAGAACTCGACATAGTCCAGGTTCCCGGCTTGTAATATTCGTTCGTTACACTTTTTATGATGAAGGCAATGGTCTCCGGGCACAAGTCAACCAGGTGTTTAAGGTTTCCAGTGCTTTGCTGTGGTCCACTTATCCGGATTGAAGAGGTTATCGTCCAGTTCCACGTCAGCATGCATCTCGGAGTAGGATTCAGTTGTAGTCGTCTGGCCATCGATTTTGAAGATTACTTCTGGAGAAATCCAGCCGCCCCCGAGACGTTCATACTTATTAAACTGCGTTTCAGATGTAAGCGTGCCATCCTTCCCGGCTGGGCGAAACATCCGAACGAAATAGAGCCGCTCCTTGTCAATCCAAAACTGCGGAGCGTGTAGGTCGCCGGCCTTTGCGCCTACAACGTAAACGGGTCGCCCCTGCCACGTATCTTCACGAAGAATCGAAAGATCAAACTTGAGCTGCTTGAGTTTCGCTACCGTCTGGTCCACAGGGAGAAAATAAACGTCGAAGGCCAATAGCACCAGAGGATGAATCAGTGGACGAGAACTTTCCAGCTTGCCTTCTTTGAAGGTATAGATTTTGTCATCTGCGAAGAGGATTCCGTTCCCAGCTTTGATGGGATCAAAGTCTATGCGGAGCTGGCCCGGCATCGAGATCGCTTCATACCAAACCGCCACTTTTTTCGTGCCGTCCTTTTCAAAATCTGTGGTCACCTGCTTGAAAGTAGTGTTCTTGTACCAGCTCTTCGCATATTTCATGTGCATGGCTGCGATTAAGTCGTCTCCGGTTTTGATCTTCGCTGCTCTGGCCGCCGGCGCCAGCAGGAATATTCCACATAGAATTAACAGCCCGTGCCTCGCAAGCCTCATGATGTTCTCCTGCTTCTCGTTCGGTTCATGGTTTTTTTGGGTATGGCTCGCTGAAATGTTAGGGCCTAAGGGCCAGGATTCAATAGCCACGCTGGGGGTTAATCTGCACCTCGCTTGTCCGCTAATTGCCCGGCGACTCGTGCTAAACTGTCGCCATTCTCCAAAATTGCAGCGGTTGATTTTGTCCGGTGTCGAGGATGATTATGAAGGATGCTGGAATTGAAGCCAAGCGAGATACTGAACCGGGCCAGCCCACCTTCATGACGGCTAACTATCTGGTTGCCTCGCTGGGAAACTATGAAGCGCAGGTCCGCCAGACGCTTGCGGAAGCCGCCCGCGCCAACGTGATTAAGCGTATCTGGAATAAAGATGCTTCGCTTTGGAAGAATGAAGAATCTCATCAAAACATCATTAGAAATTCGCTCGGGTGGCTGACTGTAGCAATCGAAATGCTCGCAGTCGCAGACGAGCTGAAAAGCTTTGCCGCTAATATTTGTGCATCAGGGGAATTTCAACATGTGATGGTTTGTGGGATGGGCGGCTCGTCGTTGTGCCCTGAGGTGTTGCGACAAACCTTCGGCCATCAAAAAGGGTTTCCCGAGTTGCTCGTTCTCGATTCAACGGCTCCTGACGCTATTGATAACTTTCGAAAACAAATCGACATCGGCCACTGTCTGTTTATTATTGCCTCGAAATCAGGGACCACTACCGAGCCGATTACATTCCATCGTTACTGGTACAACGAAGTTGCGAAAGAGAGTTCGGCACCGGGCAAGTCGTTTATCACAATTACCGATCCTGGTTCACAGATGGCTGACACGGCCGCTGCCGAAAGGTTCAGGCGAATCTTTCTTAACCAGAAGGACATCGGCGGCCGCTACTCCGCACTCTCATATTTTGGCATGGTGCCGGCGGCGCTGATGGGTTTGGATTTTGAGAGGATACTGCGCAGCGCTGAGACGATGGCAGGGGCTTGCGGAGCGAGTGTGCCGGCGGACGAAAACCCCGCCGCAGCACTCGGCGCGATAATGGCTGAATGTGTGCTGGCAGGGCGCGATAAATTGACTTTCGTTACGGATCAAACACTATCAGCGTTGGGCCTATGGATAGAGCAACTAATCGCCGAAAGCACCGGCAAGGAAGGAAAGGGAATCATCCCGGTTGTTGGCGAGCTGTTAGGATCACTATCAGCGTATGGCAATGATCGTCTTTTCGTTTCGATTAGTGTCGGCGCGCAAAGCGGTGAGATAGCGTCGAAACTTAAGGCCCTGGAGGCTGCCGGTCATCCGGTTATCTACAGAAAAATCACAGACGTCTACGACCTTGGCGCGGAGTTTTTCTTATGGGAGATGGCGACAGCGTTTGCCGGCTGGCGGCTGGGAATTAATCCGTTTGACCAACCGAACGTGCAGGAATCGAAGGACGCAACAAGAGCGTTGCTGGACAAATATGCGCGCGAGGGAAAGCTACCGCAGCAGCCTGCTTTAGCGAGCGAGGGCCAACTGAGCATCTATGCGGGTGGTCCAACCGGTGCTGCGCAGGATTCAATTTCAGTTCGCGAGGCTTTGCGCACTCACTGTGCGAAGATAAAGCCGGGTGATTACGTTGCGCTACTTGCCTATATCGAAGAAACCCCGGAAACAGAAGCCGCCTTGCAGCGCACCAGGACAAGTGTGCGGGATAAGACAGGCTGCGCCACGACAATCGGGTACGGACCGCGATTTTTACATTCGACTGGACAGTTGCATAAAGGTGGGCCAGACTCAGGAGTTTTCATACAAGTGACGGCGCCGGACAAGCTTGACCTGGAAGTTCCGGGCGCGCCCTACACATTCGGAATTTTGAAACAGGCGCAAGCGCTGGGCGATTTTCAGTCGCTCCTAGCGCATGGCCGTCGCGCTATCCAGGTTGATTTGGGTGCTGATCCAGTTGCTGGATTGGCAAGGCTGCATGAGTTACTGGAGAACGTGTTGATGGGCGCCTGAGGAGCGGGGGCAAGCCCGCCTTCCTGACCTTGAGCCATTCAAACCTGAGTGCCAATTAAGAAACTTGAAAGGCTCTCAAGAGATTGAGAAGATCAATTAATTTCAAAAGTCTCAAAGGTCATGAAGGGCGGCTCGCCCCCGCTCTTCGTCTTGATAAATCAATATGGCTACACCTGCAAAAATTGGATTGATTGGTTTGGGTGTAATGGGGCAGAACCTTGCGCTCAACATAGAGCGCAACGGGTTCCCGATTGCAGTCTACGATCGCGAGCCCGCAGTGCTTGATTCGTTTATTGCGCGCGAGAGTGGCAAACGA
>DASWDX010000560.1:0-6262 GCA_036395055.1 Pyrinomonadaceae bacterium
GGCGCTGATTCATGACTTACCGGCTCCGAAGGACGAGCCCGAAGCTACGGAATCATTCTCAGGGGGTGTCGGTTTGCCGATTCCGCAGGCGACAAAGGCTGCCAAGAAAACCCAAAGCCGTGGCGAAAAAACAGAAAGCTAGAAATATTCTTATCTGACATAGCGAAAGCGCCGTCCACTTAAGAGTGGGCGGCGCTCTTCAATTTCCAGGTGCGGTAAGTAGTTAAATTTTCCCGCCGTTCTGTAACCTCGAAATTCTGCGTATGGCTTCTTGAGCTGCCTGGGAAAGGTAAGGATCGCGGGCCGTCAGCGCATCACGCAACGCTGGCATTGCTAACGTATCGCCAACCTCACCAAGAGCGAATGCAGCTTCTCTTCTGACGTCGTCTTCCGCTTTTTCATCCTGCAGCACCACGAGTAGCGCCGGTACTGCCGCACGGTTTCCAATTTCTCCCAGGGAGTGGGCCGCAGCTCTCAACACAAATGGGTTTCTTTCTTTCTTGCTCTTCTGATTTTTTTTCCCTTGCGTCAATCCTGATTGTGGATTCAATATCACGGCCAAAGGAGTCACAGCCACATCGTCGCCGATTTGACCAAGCGCCACGGCGGCAGCACCTCGAACTGAATCTCTCTTGTCGGCGAGTCGCTCAATAAGCGCGTTGATGGCCGCACGGCTACCTGTTTGGCCAAGAGCATACGCAACCTGCTGTCGGACAAATTCATCCTTGTCGCCCAGCAACGGCAGCAGACTAACAACGCTTTCCTCCGCAGGTAAAAAAAGAACGGACATCGCTGCCGTGGACCGAACCATTGGAGATGGATCACTTAACGCCGAGAGGGCTACTCGCGAAGCAGCTGGATGGCGCATTGAACCTAACCGTGTTAGAGCCTCCCGGCGATCTTCCGCCACCGCCGAACTCAATCGCACCCGCTGTTTTTCAATCTCCGACTGCACGGGCGTTAAGCGTTGGCTGGTCGTTTGCCCCTGTCTGACACCCCCGGACGTAGACAACACGACAGCTGCGGTAATCAACAGAACCACTCCAGTAGTTGACGCCGCAATCCTCAGCGCCCGGCGATGTATTCTGTTTTCTTGCATTTTAAATTTAGACGCTGAAGGTGATTGCTGTCTCGGCTTAATCCATCCTCGCTGTTAGAGCCTGCATGGAATCCACAATGAGGACTGCTATCGGAGGGTAAATCACCAGGTCGGGAATCAGCAGCATCGTTGACGAGTAAAAAAGGACGTTCGATTGCGCTCCTTCCATATGGCGGAAGAGCGCTGCGAAGCCGCTGAAGAATTGTTGCGCATGCCAACCGATGATAAGTCCCACGCCAATGCTAAGAGCATATCCAACCAATAGAAAAGTGTACGCAGAGAATCGGGTAAATGGTTGTTCCGGCACTTCATCGTCTCGCATTATGGAATCCTGAATCAACTTTGGACTGTAGGTGTAGTGCGCAAAATATTCACGCAACCTCGTGGCGAGATGCCAGATACCTATGACGAAAAGAGTAAGAACGATTGCCCGTCCAAAGTAGTCAAACGTCTCCCACAAATGCGGCTTGATCATCGCCACAAAAAACGTCGAAAGAAATAGCGAAACAGTCGTAAACACAGCTCTCTGCCGCTCTCGACCTTCCTGACGGTCTCTTTCCAGAACTTCATCGACAACTCTGTCCCAGCGAGCCTGCACCGCGAGATTTCGTGCCCGCCGCGCGTGAGGATTGTTTGAATGAAGGATGGAATAACCGCTGTCAGACTGCGCAGTTAGTTCCTCGTCGTAGTAGGCTCGTTCCTGAGGATCAATCAACACCTGGTACGCCTTCGAGAGAAGGGCAAACTCCCGAGCGGCCTTTTCCGAGCCGCCATTGACATCAGGGTGACGTAGTCTCGCGAGTTTGCGATAAGCCGATTTGATTTCCGACTTTGAGGCCGATTGCCTGATCCCAAGAACTTTGTAGTAATTAATCACCGCGCGCTTTGCGACTCCTTGAAACCGATAGATGGGATTACCGGTCGTTTACCACTCGCGCAATTCAGTAAAATTATAGCACTTTATGCTTGCTCAAGCGGTATGGTAGAACGGGGGTTGAGAGATTTTGACTTAAGCGGAAGGAGTCGTTATGAGGGGGCCAGAGGAGCGGCTCTCTTAATAATCCCTCGAGCGGCTTTCGAGGTGGGGCGAGGACTTTTTTCATGAGGGGATCGCCGCTCCTCCGGCTTTCCCTAATCCTTATCAATTCCAGTACCACGATCAGAGAGCAAAAAAGTCCAATAAAATTCACTATCTCGCGTCCGACTAAAGGAATTAGTGTTTATGGATGAGGACACTCGCTGTCCACAACTGATTACAAGCTCGGTCATTACGCGCCGTCGCACTTCTGCGACGCTCGCGCCACAATTCGTAAGAGCGTCCGCACCGCGATGCCAGTCGGTCCTTTAGATCTATACGGCTTTGCCTCGTCGGCCCAGGCCGTGCCGGCAATGTCCAAATGTGCCCAGGAAACCCCGTCAGCAAACTCCTTAAGGAATGCCGCCGCCGTGATCGTCCCAGCCTTACGTCCTCCGACATTCTTAATATCGGCAATATCCGACTTGATTTGCTTCGAATATTCTTTGTCCAGCGGCAGCTGCCAAAACTTCTCGCCGGCCTCTTTTCCCGCGCCAATTATTTCGTCAACTAGTTCCTGATCGGTTCCCAGCACAGCGGTATTGACATCGCCCAGGGCAATAGACACCGCGCCGGTAAGAGTGGCCATGTCGATGATCCTTGTTGCTCCCAGTTTCTTTGCGTAAGCAATGGCGTCGGCGAGAATCAACCTGCCTTCCGCGTCGGTGTTGATTACCTCGATCGTCTTACCAGTCATTGCTCGCACCACATCACCGGGTTTGGTGGCTTTGCCTGATGGAAGATTCTCGGCGCAGGGGATGACTCCGAGCACAGGAATAGAAGGCTTCAACTGGGCGATCGCGCGCATCGCTCCCATGACTGTTGCGCCGCCGGTCATGTCATACTTCATCAACTCCATGTTCTCTCCCGGCTTCAGCGAGATGCCGCCGGAATCGAAAGTAATTCCCTTACCTACAAATGCCAACAGCTTTTCATTTCCTTCGGTGACGCTGGACGGTGTGTACTTCAGTATGATCAATTTTGCGGGCTCTTCTGACCCGCGCGACACGCTCAACAGCGAACCCATTCCTTCCTGTTCCATCCGGGCTTCATCGAGCACATCGATACTCAGACCAAACTCAGTCGCCACCTCACGCGCGCGTTCCGACATATTCGTTGGCGTCATATAAGCGCCGGGCTCGTTCGCAAGATCGCGCGTGAAGTTCACCGATTCTCCGACAATTCTGCCGCGTTCCACACCTCGTTTGAGGCTGGTTTCGTCCGCGCCATCCATCACAACTATGAGCTTCTCAATCTTCCGATCTTCTTTATCCGTCGTTCGATATTTGTCCGGGTCAAACAGCGCCATGACTGAACCCTCGACGGCCATCGAAACTATATCTTCCGGTGTTTCCTCCCGCCTTGGAACAACCGCAATAGACTTCACGTTTTTTCCGCGCAAAGCACGCACTGCGGTTCCAGCCATTTGAGAGACCTCTGCTGCTGTGTAATCGCTGCGTTCGCCTACACCTACCAACAATAGTCGGTGCGCCTTAATATCACTGTTTCCTATTAGGTGAACGTAAACGGTCTCGGACTCTTTACCCTTCAACTCTTCGGAATCAAGTACTGACTTAATCACGCCGCCCGTAATTGAATCGAGATCCTTGAGAAAACCATCGTCCGCCTTCTCACCTTTGAAGACGGCAATCGCCAGAGCCTGAACATCCAGGTCACGATAGGATCCACTCGTGCTTTCAATTTGCATTTTTGATGAATACTCCTACTCGTTTTGTTTATGATGCCTTCATCTATTGCGCTCCTTGAGCTGGGCACGCGTTTCTCTTTCAACCGTACGCCGCATTTCTGTTTCGCGTTTGTCGTACAACTTCTTGCCGCGCGCCACTGCGACTTCAACTTTGATCCGGCGATTCTTCAGATAGACGCGCGTTGCCACCAACGTCATTCCCTGTTTTACCGCCGCCTGATCGAGTTGTTCAATCTCGCGCCGGTGCAGGAGCAACTTTCGCGTTCGGAGCGGCTCGTGGTTTTCGCGATTGCCATGAGAATAAGGGGAAATGTGGGCATTAAACAACCAGACCTCGCCTTCTCGAACGGCCACATAGCCCTCCTTCAGCTGCACGCGGCCTGCCAGCACACTCTTCACTTCCGTACCGGTCAACGCAATACCTGCCTCGTATTTGTCCAGTATATGGTAGTCGTGAAACGCAGCGCGATTTGCGGCAAGCACCTTTTCTTCCTTTGCAGGCATAAGATTTTCCCTGGGATATTGGCGCTGTTCCAAACTGAAGTCTGCCCGGACAGCGGGCCAACGAACATAATCACTGATTACCTTCTTCTCGCAAAGGCCGCGTCATCAGTTCGTTCGCGGCATCCGATGCCAATTTCCCTTCATAGAGCACAGCATGCACCTCATTCGTAATGGGCATCTCTATGCCAGTACCGTCCGCCAGTAACTTCACGGCTCGCGTGGTTTTTACGCCTTCGGCAACCTCGTTCATGCCTGCAGTAATCTCATTCACACTTCGACCGAGGCCAAGCTCCCGGCCTACAAATCGATTGCGCGAGAGATTGCCAGTGCACGTGAGTACCAAATCACCTAATCCCGCCAGGCCCGTCAGCGTTTCCAGTTTAGCGCCTTCGTGCAGCGCCAGCCGCGTCATCTCAGCCAGCCCGCGCGTAATCAAGGCCGCGATACTATTTGCACCAAAGCCAAGTCCCGCTACCATGCCGGCGGCAATCGCCATGACATTCTTTACCGAACCACCAAGTTCGGTTCCAATTACATCGTCGTTTGTGTAGATGCGCAGATTCTGAAAACTCAATTCAGACTGAACTACGCGGCTTGCGAAACGATCGTCGCCGGCTGCGACGACTGCGGTTGGATTGTTCTCTACCACTTCCTTCGCGAACGAAGGACCGGATAAACAAACGAATCGCGGTCGGGCGACTTCTGGAACAACTTCAGCGACAACCTGGGAGATTCGTTTGCCGGTTTCGATTTCAATTCCTTTGGTGGCGCTGACAATGATCATTTCAGATTGCAGCAGCGCCGCCATCCTTGTCAGCAGTCTACGCGTTGCATGAGAAGGAGCGGCAAGTATTACTAACTCAGCTCCATTCACCGCGGCGGCGATGTCTTTAGTTGCGCTAACACGATTCGGAATGCGAGCGTCAGTAAGGTAGGTTGCATTCACATGATTGCGATTAATCGAATCAACCACTGCAGCGTTCCGCGACCAGAGGCTAACATCATGGCCGGCACGCGCCGCCATAATCGCGAGCGCTGTTCCCCAACTACCAGCACCAATGACAGCGATCCGTTTCATTAACTGAATTTGCTTTCTGTTCCCTGCAGGAGTCTTCTGATATTCGCTCGATGCGCGAACACAATCAAACCCGCTCCGACAATCGCGACGGTCATCGTCGGGGCCAACAATTCAGTCGCCTGAATAAATGCATTCTGCAATAACACAAAGAACGGAATAGCGACTGCGGCCAGGATCGAACCGAGTGAGACGTAGCGGGTCAACGCCACGACCAATAAGAAGACGAGTGCCGCAAGCGCAACCGCGATCGGCGCCAGCATCAGAAACACACCGACTCCAGTCGCCACACCTTTGCCGCCGCGAAATCGCAACCAGATCGGGAAGATGTGCCCAACGATTGCGGCAATCGCCGCCCCTGCCACCCACCATTGTGCTTCGGTCGGGTCACGAGACAGTAGCGGCGAACCTGCATATCGGCCCGCGGTAACGACCGGCAAGCCCAAAATCAGTTTCGCAAACGCAACCGCCGCCGCACCCTTCAGCGCATCCAACAACAACGTAATCACACCCGCCGCTTTGCCCGCGCGTCGTGACACGTTCGTCGCACCGGTCCCACCCGAACCTGTTTCCCTGACATCGGCGCCTTGTGTTGCACGAACGATCAGGTAACCAAACGGCACGGACCCGAGCAAGTAGGCAATGATGACGATCGCAGGGCGCAAGCTAGCACTACTCCATCGACGCGGTTACTTTAGGAATAAAAGGAAACTGGCACTATAGCAACCGACATGACGAGCGACAAGACGCAGCACAAACCAGCCGACGGAGCGCTATGATCCGCATTGAGGTCGAAGTTAA
>DASWDX010000561.1:0-11246 GCA_036395055.1 Pyrinomonadaceae bacterium
TGCGCGGAGCATGGTCAGCGAATTTGGCATGAGCCCGCTCGGTCCGATCTATATCGGCGAGACCGGCGGCCAGTCCAACTCAGCGCCACTCAGCCAGACCCTCCTCGATCGAGTGGAGGAAGCTGTCAACAACATCATCAACGCTCAACTTGCGAGAGCCTGCGAAGTGGTAACAGCGAGACAGGATTCGATCGCACGCCTGGTGGAATCGCTGCTGGAATACGACACCGTCGAAGCCGATGGCATCGAGCAGTGCTTTGTCGCGGAAGAGACTAGTCAGCCTGGTCTTATCCCCAGCGTATCTCCGCAATTGGAGCCCATGCCTCAACCAGCCGCATAACCAACAACAAGTTGATCAGCCTAAAGGAGATCGCCAGCCGGCGGTCTCTTTTTTTGCCGCTGTTTGAAATTCTCATTAGCACTTGACTTCAGTCAGGTGGTCACAGGCTAATTACACGCGCTACGAACCCGCGCGTCCGCGGCTCGAAGAATTTCTCACGTCATTTCTGTCGAATCTGTGAAATCTGAGCAATCTGCGGACTATTCCCCCACTTGGAACCCGAAACTCGGAACCGAGATCGGTTAAAGTACACAAGTCTTATGAAGAATCTCGTCCTGCTCTTATTTATTCTCTGCGTGGCAACTACAGTCGACTCCCAACCCGCAGCCAAAGATTTCCACTCGTATTCAAATCCGCAAGACGTTCGTGTACGGCACCTGGACCTTGACTGGGACGTCTCGTTCGATAAAAAGATTCTGCAGGGTGTGGCGGTTTTAACCATCGCCCGGCTGAACAAACAAGCGCCACTCATCCTCGATACGCGACATCTCAACATCGATAAGGTCGAGGCATCTGCGACTGGATCAGGCTACGCTGCGACCAAATTCAGTGTCGGCCAGGCCGATGCCATCCTCGGCGCGCCGCTGACTATCCAGTTACCAGACAACGCCAAATTTGTTCGCATTACCTATTCGACGAACCCTGACGCTTCGGGGTTGCAATGGCTCGCACCCGCACAAACGGCCGGCAAGAAGAACCCTTTCATGTTCACGCAGTCGGAAGCAATTCACGCTCGCAGCTGGATTCCGCTCCAGGACACGCCGCAGGTTCGCGTGACTTACACCGCTCGAGTGCGCACGCCGCGCAACTTGCTGGCGGTTATGAGTGCGGAGAATGAGCCGAACACGCCGCATGATGGCGACTACAGCTTTCGCATGCCGCAAGCGGTTCCTTCCTATTTGATCGCGCTGGCAGTCGGCGATCTCAGCTTCAGATCTTTAGGGCGACGCACCGGCGTTTATGCGGAGCCCGTCGTCGTTGATAAAGCCGCTAATGAGTTTAGCGACACAGAAAAGATGGTCGAAGCGACTGAGCGACTGTATGGTCCATACCGCTGGGGACGTTACGATCTGTTGGTCCTGCCGCCGAGCTTTCCCTATGGCGGCATGGAGAATCCGCGACTTACCTTTGCAACGCCGACCGTTCTTGCCGGCGACAAGAGTCTCGTATCGCTGGTAGCGCATGAGTTGGCCCACTCCTGGTCGGGCAATCTCGTTACCAACGCCACCTGGCGCGACTTTTGGTTGAACGAAGGTTTTACGGTTTATCTGGAACGGCGAATTCTGGAGGCCGTCTACGGCCGTTCGCGCGAGGAGATGGAAGCTGCTTTAGGCCTGCGGGATTTGCGTGACGACCTCGCGCGTCTGGAAGACAAGGACGAGATCCTGCACATTGATTTAACCGGCCGGGATCCCGACGAAGGTTCTAGCGATGTGCCCTACGAAAAGGGCGCTCTGTTTCTACGCCATCTCGAACAAACTTTCGGTCGCTCGCGCTTCGATCGTTTCCTGCGCAGTTACTTCGATCACTTTGCGTTCCAGAGCATTACTACAGATCAGTTTCTCGATTACTTAAAGACTAACCTGTTGAATGAGAATCCATCGCTGGCAGCACAGGTGCCGGTTGATGAATGGATTAACCAGCCAGGTATTCCTCGGAACGCGCCGAATCCGACGTCATCGGCTTTCAGTAAAGTTGAAGAACAAGCGAAGCGCTGGCTGCGTGGCGAGATTTCGGCTTCCGCAATTCCGACTGCTAAGTGGACGACGCAGGAGTGGGTGCATTTCCTCAGGTCTTTGCCGCTGCCGAGAGACAAGGCTGAGACCCAATTTAACACTGGTAACACTACTGGCACGCCTGCCGCGTCGGATGCTGGGTCCAGAACTGCCAGTCCTAATCGGACCACCGCGACCAGTCCTGGTCGGAACGATTTGGACAATAGCGTGGTTGTTCTGGATCATCAGCGTATGGCAGAGCTGGACCAGGCGTTTCACTTAACGCAATCGGAAAATTCTGAGATTGCCTTTCAATGGTTGCTGATGTCGATTCGCATTCGCTACGAACCCGCGTATCCGCGTCTCGAAGAATTTCTCGTGTCAATCGGACGCCGCAAGTTCATCAAACCTTTGTACGAAGAGCTGGCCAAAACACCTGAAGGAAAGGAACGCGCGCTCGCGATTTACCGCCGCGCCCGCCCCACCTACCATCCCATCTCAGTCGCCGCGATTGATGAAGTCCTGAAGTGGAAGTAGTAGTCCCTTGTAACGCAAACTGTTAGTTTGCGATTATCGTTTCGCCCAAGCTCTCAGCCTGCGAAGAAGGCGATAAGCATAAAGCCTGGGGTGTCAGCCCCAGGTCGGCGACTCAACGGTGACGCTCACAAATACAGAACCGGGAGCGGTAGCGACCGGATCATATTGCGACATACACAACCACTTCACTCGTAACGAAATTTGTAATCAACCTTCCAGCCGGTCGCTACCGCTTCCGGTTCCGTATTTGTGCGACGTAGCGACCGGATCACATTGCGACATACACAACCACTTCACTCGTAACGAAATTTGTAATCAACCTTCCAGCCGGTCGCTACCGCTCCCGGTTCCGTATTTGTGCGACGTAGCGACCGGATCACATTGCGACATACACGATCGCTTCGCTTGTAACGAAATTTGTAATCAAACCACCAACCGGTCGCTATCGCTCCCGGTTCTGTATTTGAGCGGCACTGATTCCGGCTGTCTACTGTTTGCTGTTTACTGTCTGCTCCCTCTTGTGCTAAAAGCTGCTGCAAAATCAGTCGACCGCCGACTGTAGACTGTAGACTGGAGACTTAAGACCATGCAAGCAGCCCCCGCACTCGTTCGCAAGCGACGCGAGCGCACGTTCTACATCGGCATGTCCGTAGCGGTCGTGATCACTGTCTTCGCAGGCTTTTCTCGCACCTATTATCTCAGGCCGTATTTCACCAGCGCGCCGCTAATGCCGCTGCTTCATCTGCACGGCCTGGTGTTCACGTCCTGGCTGGTGCTTTTCGTGACGCAAACCACGCTTGTCGCCGCGCATCGCACTGATATTCATCGTCGACTGGGAATTCTCGGTGGGATTATAGCGACACTGATGATTCTGATCGGCGTCAGCACGGCTGTCATCAGGGCGAAGCAGGGAGCTACCCCGCTGCCTGACATATCTCCGCTTGCGTTTCTGGTAATACCGCTGGGCGACATGTTCGTGTTTGCGATACTGATAGGAGCAGGCTTTTATTTCCGGCGCCGGCCCGACGTGCACAAGCGGCTGATGATGCTCGCAACGATATCAATTTTGGCCGCGGCAATTGCTCGACTGCCTTTCGCGATCATGCAGGCAGGCCCACCCGCATTCTTTGGTCTGACAGACTTATTTGTCGTGGCTTGTGTTCTCTACGACCTCGTTACGCTGAAGCGTATCCATCGCGCCACGGCCTTAGCGGGCCTCTTCATCGTTGCCTCACAGCCGCTCCGCCTAATGCTCGGCGGCACCCACGCCTGGCTCACCTTCGCCACCTGGTCAACCCACTGGGTTGCTTAAAATGCTGGGTGCTGATTCGTAATTGCTGACTGGTGATTACTAATTGCTGACTGCTGATTGCTGATGACTGCTTGCTAATTCAGTGGCTGATAATGTCGATTCGCAATCGCTACGAACCTGCGTATCCGCGTCTCGAAGAATTTCTCATGTCAATCGGACGCCGTAAGTTCATTAAACCGTTGTACGAAGAGGTGGCCAACCTTATGGCGCAAACTGTTAGTTTGCAATTCCGTCGCGGTCCTGACTACCGCTCTATCTCCGTTGCCTCAATCAATGAAGTCCTAAAGTGGAAGTCCTAGCCTGCACTGCATAGCTTCTGGCTCACGCTGACTACAACTTCAACACGCCATTCTCCACCACCGTCTTTCCATCCACAGTGACCGTACTCCCAGGCAAATAGTTTGTCATGCCATAGGAAACTTTGTTGTCTCCGCCGGCCCAGGCGTTATTGCCAATTCCTACCGTGACCATGCCCGACTGAATCCAGTTTCCCAGTTTGCTTGTGGGCCAGATGTGCAGATTCGGGTTGATGCCAAAATCGACAAAGGCAAAAAGCTCTTTGCCGTCTCCGCTGGCGTCATATTCTGCTTTAAGATCGGCAAAGCCGGAACCTGAACCCGTCATCTGCGTCAACCTCCCTGCGGCAAAGGTCAACGTCAGATTGTTTACTTCCTTGCCACGGAAAAAAGTTTGCGACTCGACAACCTTGCCTGCTGCACTCCCGGGAACGGGAGCACAGAAAACTTCACCAGCCGGTAAATAAACTGAGACGGCTGGGCCACCTTTTTTGACATCGTCGGCGGAGATAATTCCATCGCTGACGAAGAATGGCCGGCTCGCGATGCTCACTTTCAAGTCAGTGCCATTCGGATTTGTTATGTGCACTTCCTTGCCGGTCGAAAGTTCGCCCTTCACTTTTTCACCGGCGGTTTGGACGGCTGTATAGTCAGAGTTCACCGCTTCCCAGAAAGTTTTTGCGAGATTGTCCTGCGACATGCCAAATTGTTTGGCGCGATAAGCAGTGGGATAAAGTCCGTTTCCGACGTTCACCTGTTTCACGTTGCGCTTCAGAAATAGTTCAGCCACCGGTTCTCCGGCTTTTCCGACTGCGGCCAGGCGTGCGGGCGAGATGCCGTTGCCCACCTCGTCCGACTCGTTGGTGTCGATAGCAATCGTGACTGCAGGCAGGGTGGCCAATTTGAGATCCAGATCGGGAGGCTGGGAATCGTATTTCTCAGGTACTTCTTCGTAGTATTTCTTGAACATGCGATCGCTGCCGATTGTTAATAGTGGAAAAGCTCCGGCCTTTCGCACGTCGGTATTAATATTTTCCAACAGCTCCAGATCGCGAACGCCGCCCCTGACGAAGACGATCTCCCCTTCCTTGACGCCGGCAACCTGAGTGACCAGCCGATTCGAGAGCGTTTCGAGATCTGTCGGCGCGGCCTTCTTCGCCGTTTCCGTTTGTGCCGGAATGGTCTTGTTCTCAGCTAAATTTGTGGGTGGCTGCGCCTGCTGGCACGAAAGCAGCGCCACAGTCGCTAGGATCGAAACTAACAACAAACAAAATTTAAGGGACATGGTGCGGCTCCTTGGGGCATCTGGACTTGGGATTGCAGGCCGCTTCTACGCCACACATTCACAAAAGTCAATGATCGGCTGGTGAGCAGGAACGCTGGAAACAGGGAACAGTGAACGGGGAAACATTTCGCCGCCTACTGTTGTCGCCACTGACATGCGAACGCAAACTAACAGTTTGCGTTACAGTCCGCACTGTGCGGCGGCAGAGCCGCGCTGACGCGCCAAAGGCGCGAAATGATTTTTGGGTAGTCTCCACTAATTAACCTGCCTCAAAGTGAAGTCCGGCACACCTCTAATCCCGATAAAAGAAGTCTTTCATTTATTAGATACAAGCGTTCTTGCATCCACCTACTCTTTGGGATAGGAGATGCGTCGTGTTGGAATTGCGCGCCTTCGGCGCTTTGACGCGACGCGCTTCTCGCGCTTCTATCAACCCGGGTGCTCAGCAACCATGAGACTCAACAGAAAGCCGGTGCAATGCTCTCGATGCGTTTGCGCGCTTTGGGTGTTAAGCCGCCCAGCGTCTCGAGAACTTTCTCGTGACTCATCCCAGTGCCCAGATAGGTCCAGCGATTCGCCTGCAGCTGCACCTTACGAAATTGCTGCTGCTGCGCTTCGTTGAGCTCACGACCGGTGGCCCTGGTGAAAGCCTCAAGGTCAAACTCCACCTGCTGTTTCAAGCCACCATCGATGAAGCCGCCGATCTCGATGAATTCTTCCACAGCCTGCATTATCTGTTCTTCATTGCGGCCTGCGGCAAGCGCTTCGACCATCAACGTGTCGAGCTTGGCGTGCTGAACTTCTTCAATCCAGTGATGCTTTAGCAGGCTCTTGAACTGAGGATCAAGATCCTGATCGTCTCTGATGCTGTCAACGTAATGGCGTTGCACCATCCACTCGATGTGCAGCGTAGTCAGCGCTACTGCCAAAGGATCATGAGCAAGAATTGCGCTCGCGATTGCTTCGGGCGGGCCAATGACCGCACACCACGTTCCGAAGTCTGCCTCAAAATCCGCGCGGAAACGTTTGAAGAGCTGGATGTGTTTAGCTTCTTCACCGGCAAACTGTAACAAGGCGCGCACTCTGTAGTCGTCTCCATGGATCTGCGTTCGGGCATGGTCCAATACGAAAGGCAGAATAAACTCTTCGACCAAACCGAAGATGCACAGGTAAGCATTTCCTCTAATCTGATTCAAAATTCTTTTCTCGTCCTGGTTTAGAAACGAGAGCGGTTCGACGCGGGCAAAAGACTCAGGCATGAAGGCCCTAGAAAAATCGAGCCGCTTGTCGCCACCAATAATGTCTTCGATACGCCAGTGTACAACGTCCGATACCGTAAAAGTCGATTGATACGTATATCCGTGATTCATCTCGGAACACCCCCTTCGATTCCAACTAGCTGTCTCAGCGATTTCGCCCGCCTTACTTCTAAACGCGTAAAAAGGGAGCCGGCGGGACCAGGTTTTCAGGAAAAGTTTTTGGTCGGGGCAGGATTATGACGAAAATCGGTGAACGTGGATCCATTCCGTTGTCTTTGGTCGTCGCAAGACTTAACATGCGCCGCATGTCACCCAAAGTCACTCGTCGCGAATTTGTCAGCACCGCATTAACGGGCGCCGCCATCGCCGCCGGAATACCGAGTCTGGCTCAATCGAGAAGCACTCGGCCAAACATTCTGTTCATCCTCGCCGATGATCTTGGTTATGGCGACCTCAGTTGCTACGGTCGTCCTGATTATCAAACCCCACACCTCAATCGTGTTGCCGCACAGGGTGTTCGTTTCGTCAACGCCTATTCCGCTTCGCCCGTCTGCACACCCACCCGCTGCGCTTTCATCACCGGACGCTACCCGGCGCGAACTCGCGTTGGGCTTGAAGAACCTTTGACCGAAAAAGGCGACCTGGGTGAACGAGCGAAGACTCTCGGACTGCCACCTGAGCATCCGACGATCGCTTCCTTGCTAAAACGTAGCGGCTATCAAACGGCGCTCATCGGCAAATGGCATCTGGGCTATTTACCCAACTTCGGACCCACGCAAAGTGGCTTCGACGAGTTCTTCGGAATTATGAGTGGCGCAGCTGACTTCTTTACACACAAGGACATGCGGGGCGATAGCGATCTTTACGAGGGAAAAGTTCCCGTCGAACGCATCGGCTACACGACCGAGATGCTGACGCAGCGCGCTGTTGAATATATTTCCAATCATCGTAAGGGCGCGGGAACTGCGAGTCCGTTCTATCTGAGTTTGCAGTACACGGCGCCGCACTGGCCCTGGGAAGGACCGCGTGATCAGGACGTAAGCCGTGCCTTAGGACGAGGGTACGATGGTTTCACCGCCGGCGGTTCGTTGAAAACTTACGCTGCAATGATGAAGAGTTTGGATGATGGTATTGGCGAAGTCTTGCGAGCGTTGGATCAAGCGGGTATGACTCATAACACGCTGGTGATTTTCACCAGTGACAACGGCGGTGAGCGCTTTTCCTATAACTGGCCGTTTCGAGGGGAGAAGTTTTCGCTGTGGGAAGGCGGCATTCGAGTGCCGGCCATCGTCCGTTGGCCGGGTGTGGTTCCTGTTGGTGTTGTAACGCAGCAGGCAGCGATCACGATGGACTGGACAGCCACGATGCTTGCTGCGGGGAATGCTAAAGCTGATGCCGGCTATCCACTCGATGGTAGTGACTTGTTACCGGTGATCCGTGGAAGCCAACCGATTTACGAACGCACATTTTTCTGGCGCACCTCTATCCAGGACGCGGCCCTGCAAGGACATTGGAAGTATCTCAAGGATGGCTCGCAGGAGTATCTATTTGATCTTTCAGTTGACCAACGCGAGCAAGCCAACTTCCGGGAACAGAATCCAACGATGTTCACTCAACTCCGCGACGAGTTTAAGAAATGGAACTCGACTGTCCTGCCACGACCACCTGCCAGGCAACGGTAAGATTAGAACGGGGAAAGGGCAAAAGGGGAAGAGGGGAACGGGCAAAAGGGGAAGGGGGAAAGGGTAAGGAAGAGTGGGTGGATTTGGAGTTCGACCGAATCGATAGTCTTTGATGTGTTCGCAGTCGCATTCAGCATCATTGCCCAACACGATCACGATCGCCGGTCGACGGAATGCAGGTGCGGCTACGCCGCTTGATGTACGGAAGGTCTCCGATCTTCCGGAGAATTACCTCAAGGATTGGGGCTGCGGCCTGAAGGTTGAGTGTAGCCCAAGTTAAACCGGCAGTCATGATGGAAGGTCATAGACCCTCCGCACATCAGACGGCATAGCCGTAGTGTCCAACGCCGTTGGCGTTCAGTATCAAGGCGTTCGGTTCAGCGCTTCAAATCGGAAGTCCAGTTCAACACAACCGTAAATGGCATCGACTCCGTCCTGCGCTCAGCGACGTTCACGAGGAAGCGTTGACCCTCAAGGCTGACGTCGTAGGAGTTCTCAACAATTGAATCTGCTTTGAAAAGCGAAACTGCTTCACCCGTTTCAAACGTATCCCCAGCCTTCACTGGAACAGCCATCAGCCTCTTATCTGCTGCCAGATAGAACAGCTCCTTGCCATCACGTCGCCAGCGAGGTTGAGCGGCGCCGGCTGTCGAAATGCGCCGTCTCTCGCGTGGGTTATCGAAACGGGCCACATAGAGCTCATCGTTGCCCGTCTCGTTGGAAAGGTATGCCACCCACCGTCCGTCGGGCGAGAATTGAGCGAATGATTCGTTGAACTGAGTTTGGAAAAGCGGATAAGGCTTCTGTTGGCTATCAATCGGTAGGACCCAGATATCACGATTCGTGGTCGGTTCATTTTCATCATAAAGGATAAATTTTCCATCAGCCGACCAATCCGATGGCCCACGAAATCCTGCCGGCAGTGGTGATTGTCCTTTTCCTGTGTCGTTCAGTTCTTTGATGTATAAAGTTGAGGGGCCTTCACAACACGAGAAAAACGCGAGACGGCGTCCGTCAGGAGACCAGACGGCTTCAGCATCGTCCGTAGGACCAAAGGCGAAACGCGTGCGTGTCTCGTGTGCGAGATCATGTATCCAAATGTCGGAGGTACCGGTCCGCTCGTCACTGACTGCCAAGGCAACCTGTTGTCCATCCGGCGAAAGTCGTAAAGCATAATACTTGCTTGGCACGCCGACTTGCCCTACTTCACGTCCATTGCGGTCAAACCAAACTAACCGAGAGATTGAAAGGTTACTTGCGTAAGCGAGAACAGAGTTTTTAGACGCAGAAAATTCGGCCCAACCCGTCTTATCGAAGTAAGGCATTCGCGTAACGACCGTCAACGGTTCCCCGGTAACACGCAAGTTCTTTTCATCAAAAGGCTGGGCCAACAAACTTCCTTCACGGGCGTAGAGCAAGTAGCCGGGCGGTGCGTATTCGACACGCGTGTAGCCGATTTTAAAAACCAGGCTGCCATCTGGAGAATCCAAAGATGCTGCGTAGATGCCGTTGGTGTCGGGCTGATCGCCTCTTCCGTAAAACAGAAACCGCTTGCCATCAGGCAGGAAATGAACCCAGGTAGTCTTAAACTTTGTCGATTTCGTCAATAGGGTCGGCGTACCGCCGGTCGCCGGGACACTGTAGATTGCCGCGGACGATTTTTCAGCTGAAGTGATTGAACTCGGCGTGGCCTCATTGAATTGATCGCTGAAAAGGATCACTCCTTCGCCCCAGGTACCCACTGTGTCAATCTCTCCCGACAAGCTGCACAGCGTTTGGACAGACAAACCTGAAATGTCCAGACTCTTCAGCTTTCCTTGCGAGAAAAAGGCTATGTAACGGTTGTCGGGTGACCAGAAGGGAGAGTAAGCGCCCTCAGTGCCTGGTATGGGTTGTGGCGAAAGCTCGTCAAGCGAATACAACCAGAGAAACCTGCTGGCGTCCTTTGCGGCGATAAAAGCGAGCCGACGACCGTCAGGTGATAGAGCGAGATTGTGGGTCTCCACATCAGAATAGAAACTCGCCTTCTCCGGCAATATTACGTTGAACCGGACTGCGTGTGCCCTGGTCTGTGTTTGGCGGAGAAATGGGAAGAAAACAGCAACCAGCGTAGTCAGCAGCAGGGCTGCAGTTATTGCTATCCAAACCAGCCGTTCGCGATTTTTAGATGGCACTCGTAGCGGCGTCACTGATGTAACTGTCTGTCCGGAAGTTCCAGATACGGCTTCAAGTGCGAATCCGAGGTCGCGGGCCGAATGAAAGCGTTCCTGCGGATTTTTCTCGAGGCAGTGGCTCACCAGGCGGTCGAGTGCTGGAGAGATGTTGTTGTCAACATGTGAAAGATCGGGAGGATCATCTTTCAATATCGCGCTCATCGTATCCAGAGCCGATTCGCCACGAAAGGCACGACGACCAGATAACATCTCGTAAAGAACCGCGCCAAACGAAAAGATATCGGACCCCTGATCCAGAATACGTCCTCGGACCTGTTCCGGCGACATGTAGCCAACCGTCCCCATTAGAACGCCTGGCTCGGTATCCACACGTCGCGTCGGAATATCAGTTTGAGCTTCGCCAGCCTCCATCTGGATCAACTTCGCCAAACCAAAATCCAGTATCTTCACCCGCCCGTCATTGGTGATGAAAATGTTTTCGGGCTTCAGATCACGATGGATGATTCCTTTTTCGTGTGCCGCCGCCAACCCGTGTGCGATCCTCACGGCGTAGTCG
Organism: Pyrinomonadaceae bacterium; assembly: GCA_036395055.1. GTDB lineage: Bacteria > Acidobacteriota > Blastocatellia > Pyrinomonadales > Pyrinomonadaceae > PSRF01. Next base: position 11,157 of record DASWDX010000561.1, read on the forward strand.
ATCGCTCGTCGTTGTGCCAGCGGTGAGCCGGTCAAACGCTGGCGCAGTGTTTCGCCTTCGAGCAACTCTGAAACTACATAAGGCGCGCCG
>DASWDX010000562.1:0-5032 GCA_036395055.1 Pyrinomonadaceae bacterium
TGCCTGAATTGGATTCCCAGATCCTGGGCCGGCGTGGTTGATGCGTCTGGAGTTTCATCGACAAATCGCGCCAGACATCTCTCGGATCATGGACTACTACGAAGATGTCGCCGGACCAAAGCTCGCGGATGAGTTCTATAGAGAGTTACGATCCTTCTTTCAAAAAGCCGCCGATTCCCCGGAAGCTTACGAAATTCGCGCGCGCGATCTGAGACAAGTTAATCTCGAAAGGTTCCCATATCATTTTCTTTTCCGTATCGTAGGCGACCGAGTGCGCATTCTGGTTGTTCGTCACCACCGTAGACGACCATCGCTTGGTCTTCATCGACGCTGAAGGCACCCTGTGCCGTAGCTCTGTCGCCCGAGAAACATGGACCTTCATAGCATTGGGAAGATTACGTTACGTTCGAGAGATTTCGCGCGCACTGAGCGCTTCTACCACGAGCTGTTTGGTTGGAAGTTTCAGCAACACTCTGCCACCTATCTTGGATTTGAGCCTCCGTCAGGCGTCGGCGGTGGGTTTCAAAAGCGCGGCTCTTTCAGCCAGGGTGATTCCTACCTCATTTACATTCTGGTAGATGGATTCGAATCCTACCTTCAGCGAATTCCGCAGCTCGGCGGCCAGTGTGGGGGAGAAATTGAGATCGTCTCGGAGAATGCACAATACATTCGTGTCTATGATCCCGATGGAAATCGTCTGGCGCTGTGGAGAAACATTTCGGCCAGCGATGGCATGAGTAAATAAGAGTTCACAGAATCTGGTCGCCAAGCTCATGATATTGTCGCCCGTTTCGACGGCCTTAATTCTTTTTGGGCCATGAGCCTTTCCGGAAGGTATTGTTCACTTATCGGGTTTTGTTCAGATCGCCTTCAACTCAAAAGGAGGATTGTAATGAAGAGGGCTCTACTTGTTCTTATTTCTTTGTCTATCAGTGTAAACGCTGCAGCACAAGGTTCCAGACGCAAGGAAACTCTTAAAGGTCTTCACGGACTTCACGTCGTTGTCGAAAAACTAAATCCTGAGATTGAGCGTGATGGTTTGGCCACTCGTCAGATCCAAGTGGACATTGAACTCCGCTTGCGTAAGGCAGGAATTACAGTATTTTCCCAAGGTGAAGCGAACAAAGCGGATGGCCCGACCGTGCTTCACGTTACGGTTGATGCCGTAAAAGGGGACGACGTTTTGGAGAATCTTTACGCCGTTCATATGGGCGTCGAATTGTGGCAAGTCGTGTATCTCTACCGTCTTGAGAAATCGCCGGCGTTTGCTGCAGCAACGTGGACCATACGGGGGACGGCTTTCGTCGGAAAGGAAAAGCTGGATGCTGTTCGCAGTTACCTTGCAGATCAGGTGGATGAGTTTATCAATGATTACCTCACCGCCAATTCCAAATAGCTGGCTGACGCGTTTGGAGTTTCATCAGACCCGATTTCTCGCTACCTCAGTCTTGTCTCGCTGTAACATTGGATTGAACCTCCCCTTGCGTTATCCTTAATTTATGATCGACGAATCCCTATTAGCCAAGGTTGCAAGTCTGAGCCCTGCTGATCGTTTGGAGCTTATTGGCGCAGTTTGGGACACACTGACACCGGATGATCTTCCGGTGACAGAAGCTGAACGAGCTTTGCTTGATGCTCGATTTGATGACATGGAAACTCGTCCCGACGACCAGAGTCCCTGGCCCGAAGTAAAGACGCGACTTGAACGACTAATCCGTTGAGCTTTGATGTTCAAATCCGTCGCGCCGCCGAGCTTGACCTTGCTGAAGCGCAACTTTGGTACGAGACTCAACGAAGCGGCCTCGGTGCTGAGTTCCTTTCCGAAGTTTCGCAGGTTTTTGATCGACTTGCAGAGACTCCGCATATCTACCAAGTCGTTTATCGAGATGTCCGCCGGGCAATTGTCCATCATTTTCCGTATCTCATCTGGTATCGAGTTGTTGGCGAAGTGGTGACGGTGCTTGCGTGCTCCCACGGAAGACGAGACCCCAGCAAAGCCGTTTCTCATTTTGGGTAAGACGAGCCAAACTGGTTTTTTTGATATGCAAACCAACTCCATTGGGACGAAAGAAAGAGCGGCCTTGAAATGTCCGGTGTGCAAGTCGCCTGAGTTACGCGCGACGGACCTGGAGGCTGGTCTCACATTTTTTAACTGCCCCTGAGTGTCGTGGAAATTGGCTCAGAGGGGCGCAGTATTGGAAGTGGCTGCAGCAGCACGGGCCCAACCTGCCGCAGCGGTCAGACCAGGACAGCGGCTTGTCACTTGTCGAACCTGACATCCATATCGACTGCCCTGAGTGTCGCTTCCGTATGGTCAAGTATCTGGTCGGACATGGTTTCAGTTTTACGATCGACCATTGCGAAGGTTGCAAAGGCGTCTGGCTTGACAGAAATGAGTGGGAGGCTTTGCGGGAACGCAATCTTCATGATGACCTGAATTCGATGTTTACCTCGTTCTGGCAGGACGCGGCGGAAAAAGAGGCGCGGAAGAAACGCCTGGAGCGAATCTATGTCTCGAGATTCGGCCCGCATGATTACGCCGAGATCGAACGAGTACGCGCATGGCTTGCGACGCGCCCCAACAAGCAGGACTTGCTTGCTTATCTTACTGACAAAGATCCATTCGATGTTTGACTGCCATCAAAACAGCAGTTGTCACCATTCAACCCGAGCGCGATCGTTACGACGTGGAATTCACGTTTCCCTTTTCCAACTCCGTGAGTCGATATTTCTAACGGCACGTCAGCGTTCGTGAACAATTGAATGATAAGAGCAGCCGTCCGTTTCACGGACTGCCAGCTGTCATGTTTCGGCATCCCAGCACTCAAGTGCTGGGCCATTTATCACTCGTCCGCTGCACGGACTGGTTGAAGATTTTTTGTGCAGCGAGGCTGGTTACTTGCACCGCAAATCCTTCCGGGAGAGGACAACTACGTGAAAATAGTACGAACGATTACCACCCCACGCCGCGAGCAAGCGTGGGGACGAACGGTTCAGAGGATTGCCCTGGCTTTTGTGTTCGTAATTCTTGCTTCCACTTCGCACTACGCACAAAAGATCTCACCCGAAGAAAAGAAACTAATCGACTACATCGACGCGCATAGCGGCGAGGCCATCGCCATGTTGGAGAAGACTGTCAACATTGAAAGCCCGACCGAAAACCTCACCGGCGTCAGGCAGGTTGGCGCGGTCTTTAAAGTCGCCTTTGAATCGCTGGGGTTCACAGCTAAATGGATAAGCATGCCTCCGGAGATGAAACGCGCGGGGCATTTGCTGGCGGAAAAGAGTGGTAGTAAGGGTAAACGTGTTTTGCTACTCGGTCACCTGGATACTGTGCTCAGTGGCGAGAAATTTCGACGTGACGGTAATAAGGCATTCGGCACCGGGTCGTCAGATATGAAGGCAGGCGATGTCGTTTTGTATTTTGCCTTGAAAGCGCTTCACGACACGGGTGCGCTCAAAGACGCGAGCATCATTGTGTTGCTCACCGGTGATGAGGAAGACTCAGGAGATCCGGTGGAGGTTAGTCGGGGCGATATGATCTCCGCTGCTAAACGCAGCGATCTGGCATTGAGTTTTGAAAACGGCGGCAGCAACATCGCTACAGTGGCGCGGCGCGGCAGTAGCGACTGGCTGCTCGAAGTTACTGCCAGGACCGGACACTCCTCGGCAATCTTCAAGAAGAGCATGGGAAACGGCGCCATCTTTGAGGCGGCGCGCATTCTCAATCAGTTTTACGAAACCGTCCGCGGCGAACAGTATCTGACTTTCAATCCCTCGGTGATCTCCGGGGGAACGGAAGTTGAAGTCAAAGACCAGAGCCTTACAACGCGAGGAAAGACAAACGTAGTTCCAGCGAAGGTGATCGTGCGTGGGGATCTGCGCTTCATAACTGCCGAGCAGAAGGAAGCCGCACGCGCCAAGATGCGTGACATCGTCGCCAAAAGCTTGCCCGGCACCTCAGCGAAAATTACTTTTTACGAGGGCATTCCCTCCATGCCTCCAAGCGAAGGAAATTACCAGTTGCTGAAACAGTTGGATGCCGTTAGTCAGGATCTTGGTTTTGGAAAAATTGAAGCACTTGATCCCGGCGAAAGAGGTGCCGGCGACGTCTCGTACGTTACCCACCTGATCCCGGGACTCGACGGTTTAGGCGCAACCGGCGGCGGCGCACATGCTCGTGGCGAGTATGCCGATCTGGACACATTGCCAAGACAAATTAAACGCGCGGCCGTGCTGATTTATCGATTGACCCGATGAGGGTGAGTCTCCTTTAGAGTTTCGGGAGTTTAAGTGAATTTCTGCAACCGCTTAATTGCGGGTGAAGAACACGGCCACGACGCAACATGCTGGCGCCGTGGGTCGACAAATACGGAACCGGGAGCGATAGCGACCGGCTCGTTTGCACCAGACTCAACTCTGGCAACAGCAAATACATTTGGCTGAGTTTTGAGTGCTAGCTGAGACTTGATTTCAGCGAGCCTTGGAGCCGGTCGCTACGCTCCCGGTTCTGAATTTGTTGTGGGAACCACCTCAGCTTTGGTTACTGATGAGCACTGTCTTGCGCTTGCGAATCAAAATTCAGTCTGTTGCGCGTTCGAGCCCGCGATTGATGAGTGCGTCAACGCGCCGGAATCGTATCGCCGGAAATATCGCGCGTCAATGATTGCGAGGTTGGTGAGTTCTCAAGACACAGGGAATCGGCCGCTTTTCTCCGCTTCCGTCAACATAGATAACGGCCGCGATAATTTTTAGGCTGATTATCTGTCATCCTTCTGCTGAATCGATGTTAATAGACATCTCGCCTTTACGAATCTCACGCGATTATCGTTTGCTATTTTTTGGCCAACTGATTTCCGCTTTTGGAACAGCGATGAGTTTTGTGGTGGTTCCGGTGCAGGTTTATCAGTTGACTGGATCCACGTTATTAGTGGGCCTATTAAGCGCGTCGGAATTCGTTTTCATCCTCCTGATGGCGTTTGTCGGCGGCGCTTACGCTGACTTTATCGACAAACGAAAAATGTTGCGGCTG
>DASWDX010000563.1:0-6418 GCA_036395055.1 Pyrinomonadaceae bacterium
CAGAGCACCAAGCGACGAAGGCGACTCACCGTATGCGTCTGGCTTCCAGGTGTGCATGGGGGCGATGCCGGCTTTCGTGCCATAGCCGACGAGGATGAAAACAAAGGACAGACGCATCACCTCCGGGTGCAGCAAAGGAGCAGTGGCTCGGAGCACCGGCCAGTTCAAGGCGTTTTCTACGCGGCCCGACAGCGCCACAAAGTCGAAGTAACTAAGGACAGTTCCAGCGAACGCCAAAGCAATCCCAACCGAACCAATCAGAATGTATTTCCATGAAGCTTCGACAGACCACTTGCTGAGTCTGAGCGGGATGATCAAAGCGGAGAACACCGTCGTAGCCTCCAGAGCGACCCACATGATGCCGACGTTGTTGGCACTCACAGCCAGCAGCATTGCGGCGACGAAGAGGTTGATGAAGATGTGGTAGCGCCGCAGCTGTGACGTCTCGTAGCGTGTCTGGCGGCCCAATCCAGGACTTAAGAAAAGTGTGAGCGTTGCCACCGCCGTCACCAACACCATCAGCAACGCCGAAAGGCCATCGGCTCTGAGGAACTCGCCGGGTCCGAACACGGGTGCTCCGATTGCACTTACTGCGCGGCCAGCGAAGCTCAGCGCCGCACCCAAAGCCACCAGTGAGACGAAAGCGTTCAACCAGCCGATCCAGGGCCGGAAAGGTCGCACGAGGATCGCGATGAGCGCACCAAGCAGGGAAGGAAATAATAAAAGAAGAAACTCCATGTTGAGCAGGGCCGGGCGCAGTCAGTGCTTCAGTCGATTCAGTTGCTCCACGTCCATCGATTCGAATGTCCCGTGGATGTGATAGACAAACACCTGCATCGCCAGAAAGCCCATTAGTACATCGAGAAAGACACCGAGTTCTATAATTAGCGGAATGCCGTACGTTCCAAGCATGGCCAGCAGCGCAATGCCGTTTTCAAGGACCAGGAAGCCAACGACCTGAGTAAGCGCCTTCCGTCGCGTGACTACGACGAACAGTCCGACGAAGATCAATCCCATTGCCAGCGGTAGCGAACCGCGAGTTGGTAGCTGGCTCACGGCCACCAACGGGCGCGTGATGGCATAGGCCAACAGCACGAGCAATCCGGAAATGATCAGTGAAGTGGCGATGTTGATGTAAGGCTGCGACTCTCGCTCGGCCCCCACCCGCTCCTCCAACCGGCGCAAGTAGTGCGGAATGACGACCACCTTCAGCACAAAGAAGAAAGCCGCCATTGCGTAGAGTTGCCGATCGCTCCCGGCGTAACCAACCACAACGAACATCGCGGACAGCACCATTGACTGCCACTTGAACGCCTTGATGTAGGCGTCGAGACTCCGTCTCCACAACAGGGCAATCCCAGCGAGCAGGGCGAGGCTCGAACCGAGCGCGGAGATTTGGGCGAAAAGGCTGGTGTTCACTGAAATCACCTCAACAAGAAGGATGACGTTACTGCCAGAAGCGCTAGCACAAACGACACAGCCAGCAGTTCGGGGACGCGAAAAAGTCTCAGCTTGGCAATGCGTGTTTCAAGCAAAGCGACAACCACGCCGAGGGCTGCTAGTTTGGTGACGAGTGCAACCGCAGCTATCCCTAGAGCCACTGGAGTGAGCTTTGTCGCCACACCCCATGGAGCGAACATATTGGCCAGTAAAGAGAAGAAGATGAGCAGACGCACGGCGGAGGCCCATTCGATTAGCGCCAGGTAACGCCCTGAATATTCCAAAACCATGGCCTCGTGAATCATCGTCAGCTCGAGGTGCGTCGACGGGTTGTCTACCGGCAATCGTCCAGTCTCGGCCAGCATGACTGTAAACAAAGCGGCGAAGCCCAACAGGTGCCCGGGGCTGATCGCGGCACTGGGATGCGCAAGCGTTTCCGCCACTATACGTCCGAGGTTGGTTGACCCGGCTCCGACGGCGAGGCCGAATATTGAGAGCGCTATCGTTGGCTCAGCGATCGCGGCTATCGTCATTTCACGACTCGCTCCCATGCCGCCGAATGCCGTTCCCGGATCGAGTCCGGCCAACGCCAGAAAAAAAGTGCCAAGCAGAAGCAAGTAGACGACCAGAAGCAGGTCACCGATGCGGTCGAATGGAAGGGGAGCGGCGACCATTGGGATTAGGAGCGTAACCGCGACCGTGGTGGAGAAGACCAGATACGGCGTAAAACGAAAGATCCAGGAGGCGTTCTTTGATATGACCACTTCCTTGCTGAACAACTTCCGCAGATCGTAGTAGACCAGCCAGGGTGGAGCTCCTCGCCGCCCTTGCAGACGTGCCTTACACCAACGCACGAGCCCAACCAAGCCGGGAGCGAGCACGAGGGCGATTAGTGTCTGGCCGATTTCGAGCAGGTAACCCTTCATCGTTAAGACCACCTTGCGATCAGAAGCAGGATCAATAAGGCGAAGAAGATGTAGAACAGATAGATGTGCACCGAACCGGATTGCAGCCGCCGCGTGAGTTTCGCCAACAGACTGATAAACCCAAGCAGCGGTCGGTATAACGCTTTCTCGAACCAGGGCGTGATCTCGCTCCGGTACTCGATTGATTGAACGAAGTATTTTGAGTCTGGATGAAAGTCTATGCTCAGCTCTTTGGTTGGTCGGTAGAGTTCCGCGAATACTCGTCGCAACGGTTCGGCGAATGAAGTTGCCGTGTATTCCATTCGAGGCGTCTGCCCCACACGCCCACAGCCCCACGAGTCGCTCGCGCGCAAACGCCGGTTCACTCTGAAGACGAGCATTACCACTGGCACGAGACCTAACAGCACGAGTAGGCCCAAGGCCACCAGCGTGGGTGACATGCTGGCAAAATTGTTTGGAGTCACCAGGGATAAATTGAGGGTAAAGGCTGAATGGGTATCCGGCAGGCCGCCGAGTCCGGCTAGTACACGGCCAATCCTCGGCACCACGGCAAACGGCGCAAGTCCCAGAGCAACGCAAGCGAGTGCTAGTATCGCCATTCCCGCAACCATCGATCGCGGTGACTCGCGCGCGTGCTCGGCCTCGGGTGAGCGTGGGATGGCGAGAAAGGTGATACCAAATGCTTTAACGAAACAAGCCGCCGCCAGTCCACTAGTCAGCGCCAGCATTCCCACGGCCAGAGGCATGACGACCGCCACTTCGGGTGTGGGGATATTGGAGCCTCCGAGCAGAGTTTGAAAGACCAACCACTCTGAGGCGAACCCGTTCAGGGGCGGGAGCGCCGAAATGGCGGCCGATCCAATTAGGAAGAACAGAGAAGTCCACGGCATACGCTTGATGAGGCCACCCATCTCCTCCATGTTGCGCGTACCCGTCGCGTGCAGCACCGAACCCGCTCCGAGAAACAGCAAGCCCTTGAACGTCGCATGATTGACGGTGTGATAGAGACCGCTGATGAAGCCCAGAGCAGCCAGGGGCATCAAGCCATAACTGTGAAAGATCAACCCGGCGCCCACTCCGATCAGGATGATGCCGATGTTCTCGACCGAGTGATAAGCCAACAGTCGTTTCAGGTCGTGTTCCATCAGGGCATAGAGCACTCCGAGCAGGGCCGAAACCGCGCCCGCACCCAGCACAATGCCACCCCACCAAGCTGGTCCTCCTCCCATCAAGTCGAGCAGCACTCGCAAAAGACCGTAGATTCCCATCTTGATCACTACGCCGGAGAGGATCGCCGAGACGTGACTGGGCGCTACCGGATGTGCCATCGGCAGCCAGACGTGTAGCGGGATGATTCCGGACTTGGTGCCAAAGCCGAAGATCGCAAGCAAGAAGGCTGCGTTCCGTGAGGCGGGTGAAAGCAACGCCGCTCCGGCGCGCATGGACCCGAATGAGCTTGTCAGGTCCGCCCCGGAAAGAATCAGGAACATCGCGATAAGCGCCACGAACCCGGCGTGCGTCATAGCGAGATACCAAACGCCCGCGCGCGCAGTACCGGATCGATCGTGCTCGGTCAGGACCAGGCAGTAAGCGGTTAGCGACATCGCTTCCCACAAAATGAGAAAGGTGAGCGCATTGTCCGCCATGACCTGCAAGCTCAGCGCGAGCAGCAGCAGGTTGAACATCACACCCACCAAGCGGAGTGAATAACGTCCCGCATACTGGGCCGAATATCCAAAGGCGTAAATCGCCGTGGCGCACCCGACCAGACCGACCACCACAAGAAAGAACGCACCCAGCCCGTCGAGCCTGAGAGCGCCGCCAGTGATAGGGAGAAGCTGCGTCGAAGTGAACGTTAGCGGAATCCCTGAAGCAATAACGAAAAGTCCCAACGCTAACCCAGCGATTGAACCGAACGCTGCGCCCGCAGCCACAAGCGCACGCCCCACTGCGCTACGCCCGCTCAGTAGCGCGGCGAGCGCGCCGAGGACGTAGGCGGAGATCATGACGACGAAAAGTGTCAGCATCAATTAGATTCTTAGATTTGGCCCGCTCTCACGGAAGCCGATCAAGGGCAGACAGTATCCCTCGCAGGATGTCGAACGGCTCTGGCGGACAGCCGGGTACAAACACGTTTACCGGGATCACCTCGTCGACGCCGCCAACTACGGCATAGCTGTCTTTGAACACGCCGCAGTTGTTGGCGCAGTCGCCGATTGCAATCACGATTTTTGGATCCGGCGTGGCGTCGTAAGTGCGCCTGAGCGGTTCCACCATGTTGCGTGTTACAGGACCTGTCACCAGAAGGCAGTCCGCGTGTCGGGGCGAGGCGACGAAATGTAGTCCAAACCTTTCCATGTCGTAGTACGGATTGCTGAGCGCGCTGATCTCCAATTCGCAGCCATTGCAGGAGCCCGCATCAACCTCGCGAATGTGGAGGGAACGACCAAAGAGGCGGCGCGCTCTCTGATCAATTTGGCGCGCGATCATTTCGACTTCGGCGTCCGCATCGCGTGGCGTTAGCGGTTCCGTAACCGTCGGCGTTCTCAGAATCTTCGCGAAGAGTGACATCGTGAAATTACCTTCATGAGGCGCATTTTCGGATCCTCAAAACATGGCATCGCGTTCGCTAAACCATTTGACCTGATTGACAGACATCTCTGCGCGTTCGTAGCCACCAATACGCGTTCGAAGGGATTAGTCGCGCAGCCTGACCCGAGTCTCTGAGTCATGTCGGGAAGCTAATCTCCCTGGTTCTTCCTGGCCCGTCGAGTAAATCATGCAGGTTGACTATCGTTGGTCGTCGTAAAGGAAGATTGCGCAGTGGGCGCAGTTTATGAACTGACCGGCCTTGGTCTTCTGGAGCTGCGCGCTCGCAACAGTCATGTTGCATGCCGAACAGCGCCTGTCCTGAACGGGGGCAAAGGCGCATTCCCTGTCCATTCGGCGCGACCGTGCCAGCAGCCGCTTCAAAAGCGGCCCAGACTGAGGCTGCTCGCGCAGGAGTCGTTCGCACAGGACCTTCAACCGTTTCGCATCGTTACTCACTCTGGCGACCTGTTTCACAGGGTTCATCTTGGTTTCTGCTGTAGACATTTCCAAAACGTTCTTATTCCCTCCAGACTGTTCGGGCTTACGGCCGTCATCCAGCTACCCTTTCCGTCCTGTTGCCCGCGTGGCTGCGCCGGCAGCGGGCGCGTGAATCTCCTCCAGCATGCTTCTGACGCCAATCAGGTGATGGCTGAAGATCTCCTTGGCGGCATCGAGCAGCTTGAATATGCTCTTATCGCTTACCGAGTAGTAGACGTTGGCGCCATCTTTGCGGGTCATCACAATATTCCGGTTACGCAGCACCGCGAGTTGCTGCGAAGCATTCGCAGGCTCGACGGCGAAACGTTGACTGATCTCGTTCACTGTCAGCTCGCCCTCACGCAATGCGTCGAGGATCGAGATTCTCAACGGGTGGGCCAACGCCTTGAAGAACTCGGCTTTGAAAATGCTGAGTTGTTGCCTCATGCTGACTCTCCCTTCACTTTCACCGTGTCTATTCCCTTGCCAAGCCAGCCTTGTTCCCTTAAACCCTTGAGTGAACCAATCTACTAATACGATCCGCGAAAAGTACGTCCGTCTTCTGCGGTTCGATGATCGCGATCAACCTCGCCCACGCCGCCCGTTGGGCAATTTGCGTGCTCGCACATGTGCACGATTGCAAATCCGCAATCTTCTGCATATCCTAGGGCGTGGATAGACCCTTGTCAACATAGGCTGGTGAATAACTAGTCAGCATTTATTTGCAGACTCTTGCCGGAAGTTCACGAGCGGTTCTGGTCTGTTCGTCTGATGCTGCTCGTCGGCCTCGCAGGTTATCTTCTGTGGGGTGCTTGTCTGCCTCATCGGGCGTTCTGCCGGTCCCCTACGTGCATGAAGCGCTGAGTTGGTTAAGAATTTCAAGACAGCAAGTTCAATCCTCTTGATGGGCTGGAAATTCTAGACTGGCTTGCAGTCTCTTGGTGGTAGATGGGGTTTATGAGCCGAGCAGGACTCGAACCTGC
>DASWDX010000564.1:0-2408 GCA_036395055.1 Pyrinomonadaceae bacterium
CCGCTGAATCCCGTCGCGCTGCATTCTCAGGAAATCTTGTGTTTCCGATTGAGATGGCTTCATCAGGCTATCTCTGATGGCTTCTCTCTGGGCCTCGGTCAATCTTGGTGGAAAAGTCACCTGGCCCGTCTTGGGATCATAGGAAGTGCCGGCGATATCATAATCCCGGCCTTTATAGAGATCGCGTGATTGAAGTCTCTTTGGCTCTCGTTGAACGCTTCGGATACGGGCGATGGGATTTTCGAGAAAATCGACAACGTCGCTCTGGTACGTCGAGCCACGCAGTATGCATGCTGTAAATGCTCTGAAGCGACCCGACCATCGCTGAAAAGCGGATGCAAAATTGAAGCAGTCTCCGTAGCGTAAGAGCGGAGCTGTCATGGAAATTCTTAAATGGTCAGCGCTGTTTGGCTCAAAGCCAATGCCATACGGAACCACAATTGCCCAATAACGGCGTCTCTCAGGATCGACCTCTCGCAGCATATAGTCCCATATGCTCACGGCAGATGCTGGTTCCGCGAGATTCACAAACTTGAATCCATCGACGGAGCTGAGTTTATCGGCAACCGCAGCGGAGAATCCTTCCGCCATTCGCGAATCGCCCAAAACCAGCACTTCTTTGAGGTCCGAGGAAGCCCGATTCTTTTCGGTTCGTGTTATGGCTGCCATTCGCCCCGCGTAAGACTCCGGCGCCAGAATCGAAGTGTATAAGCGAGTATGAAAGACCACGCCATCTACACAAATGAAGGTGACGAGGCCGAGCAGCAGATTTCGCGCAACATGAAGTGGGTGAGGCGAGGTAGCCGGCTCGACAGGAAATTTTGTCCGCACCGGCCCTGTCGAGCTCAAGTAAAGCGCGGCATACAAAACTGCGAGGAGCGCGGCAAACAGCAGCCAGCGCAGTTGGCCCTGAGATAACCCTGTGCGTTGAGAAAGAGTTTCGGGTTCTGTGGCGACCCCGGAAACGGGTACTGTGGCGAGCAATGTCCGCCGTTCAGCGTCTCCGTAGAGTTCAAAAACATAATTGCCCCTCCGAATCCATGAGATAACCCGGCTACCTTCCTTACCTTTAGCGACAAGAACCGGCGGCCGACCGTTTGCCGTCACGAAGACGAAACCTATCGATCCGTCGCCGGTATTCCATGCAATATCGGTACTGGCGGAACCATCACTGACTTTGACGCGCTCTGGCGTAGCTGTAATCCTGGGGGTGTCTTTAGCCTTGCCGCCCGTTCCGCCCTTTTGCGTGGCGTTTCCTGCGATACACGGCGATCCCAAGCAGACAACAAGCCAAATCGCCATCCCAGCAAATATGGAGGGAAAACTTGCCACGACCAGAGACTTGGCCAATGCAGACAATGACGAAGAATTGCGCGTAATTCTTTCTATCATGAAGCGAACATTAGGATTTCCAGGTGCAACGCCGCTAGTGACGTTTCAACCCGCTGTCTAACCTGGTATGACTGGCTCTTCCAAAGGAGCGCATCGGAAAATCTGAAGTGAGAACGCGAACAGATGTAATCCTTCAACTGCGATCAGCATTCACGGTGATTATTTCATTAACTCTGTGCGAAAGGCAAGCAGCAGAGGAGCGCGCTTTTAAAATCGTGATTGGACACTCGAGTCCCCAGGTGCCTTTTCGAGTCTGATCGAACGGGTCATCCCAAATATCGCGCCAATTAGCAGCCCGAGAATCGCACCGCCACTATCGATCATGATATCCGTTGCCAAAGCGCCACGGGACGCGACGAACGTTTGGTGAAATTCGTCCGTGGTAGCGACAACCAGGCAGGCGACCCAGACACTCACATAAAGGATCGCTAGCGACCGCTTGAAATTCGTCATAAAAATTGCAGCCCGAAGCAAAAGTAGAGCCAGAACGGCATACTCGCCCAAATGCGCGCACTTCCGAACGATGAAGTGAATCGACGCAAGTGTCTCCGGCGAAATATCCGGCTTGAGCCAGCGCAAAAACGGAACAATGAATCGCGACGTGTGCTCCGCGGACATCAGATCGGTCGAGCCGAGGAAAATCACGCCAAGCCAAAGCAGGAGTGGCAGCCAGTATTTTACAAAACGCATGAAATTCATCCCTTTGGTGGCAGGCGTCTCGCCTGCAAACTAGATGCAGCCGTCACGGCAGCCGCTACAGTTGCCCAAATCGCCTCATGTCCAAACCCAATCTCAGCGGCCCCCTCCTGTTTGAGCCGATCTTCATGGAGCGCATTTGGGGCGGGCAGCGTCTCGAATCTGAGTTCGGCAAAAAACTGCCAGCGCAGAAACGGATTGGAGAATCATGGGAAATCGTTGATCGACCGGAAGCGCAAAGTGTTGTCGTAAACGGGCCGCTGCGCGGAAAAACTTTGCACGACTTGTGGACTCAAGATCGGAGCGAAATCTTCGGAAAC
>DASWDX010000565.1:0-3551 GCA_036395055.1 Pyrinomonadaceae bacterium
GTTTCCGAAGATTTCGCTCCGATCTTGAGTCCACAAGTCGTGCAAAGTTTTTCCGCGCAGCGGCCCGTTTACGACAACACTTTGCGCTTCCGGTCGATCAACGATTTCCCATGATTCTCCAATCCGTTTCTGCGCTGGCAGCTTTTTTCCGAACTCAGATTCGAGACGCCGCCCGCCCCAAATGCGCTCCATGAAGATCGGTTCAAACAGGAGGGGGCCGCTGAGATTGGGTTTGGACATGAGGCGATTTGAGCAACTGTAGCGGCTGCCGTGACGGCTGCATCTAGTTTGCAGGGGAGACGCCTGCCACCAAAGGGATGAATTTCACGCGTTTTGTAAAATACTGGCTGCCACTCCTGCTTTGGCTTGGCCTGATTTTCATCGGCTCAACCGATATGATGTCCGCGGAGCACACGTCGCGATTCATTGTTCCGTTTTTGCGCTGGCTCAAGCCGGATATTTCGCGGGAGACACTTACATCGATTCACTTCATCGTTCGGAAGTGCGCGCATTTGGGCGAGTATGCCGTTCTGGCTCTACTTTTGCTTCGGGCTGCAATTTTTATGACGAATTTCAAGCGGTCGCTAGCGATTCTTTATGCGAGCGTCTGGGGCGCTTGCCTAGTTGTCGCTACCACGGACGAATTTCACCAAACATTCGTCGCGTCCCGTGGCGCTTTGGCAACGGACATCATGATCGATAGTGGCGGCGCGATTCTCGGGCTGCTAATCGGCGCGATATTTGGGATGACCCGTTCGATCAGACTCGAAAAGGCACCTGGGAACTCGAGTGTCCAATCACGATTTTAAAGCGCGCTCCTCTGCTGCTTGCCTTTCGCAGAGAGTTAATGAAATAATCACCGTGAATGCTGATCGCAATTGAAGGATTATATCTGTTCGCGTTCTCACCTCAGATTTTCCGATGCGCTCCTTTGGAAGAGCCAATCATACCAGGTTAGCCAGCGGGTCGAAACGTCACTAGCGGCGTTGCACCTGGAAATCCTAATGTTCGCTTCATGATAGAAAGAATTACGCGCAATTCTTCGTCATTGTCTGCATGGGCCAAGTCTCTGGTCGTGGCAAGGCTTCCCTCCATATTTGCTGGGATGGCGATTTGGCTTGTTGTCTGCTTGGGATCGCCGTGTATCGCAGGAAACGCCACGCAAAAGGGCGGGACGGGCAGCAAGGCTAAAGACACCCCCAGGATTACAGCTACGCCAGAGCGCGTCAAAGTCGGTGACGGTTCGGCCAGTACCAATATTGCCTGGAATACAGGCGATGGATCGATCGGTTTCGTTTTCGTCACGGCGAACGGTCGACCGCCGGTTCTTGTCGCTACAGGTAAAGAAGGCAGCCGCGTTATCTCATGGATTCGGAAGGGCAATTATGTTTTCGAACTCTACGGAGACGCTGAACGGCGGACATTGCTCGCCGTAGTAAACGTTTCGGGGATCCCCACAGAACTCGAAACTCCTTCTCAACGCACAGGATTATCTCAAGGGCAACTGCGCTGGCTGCTGGTTGCCGCGCTCCTCGCAGTTTTGTATGCCGCGCTTTACTTGAGCTCGACAGGGCAAGTGCGCACGAAATTCCCTGTCGAGCCGACTACCTCGCCTCACTCACTTCACGTTGCGCGAAACCTGCTACTCGGCCTCGTCACGTTCACTTGTGTAGATGGCGTCGTCTTTCATACACGCTTATATACTTCGATTCTGGCGCCGGACTCTTACGCGGGGCGAATGGCAGCCATTACACGAGCCGAAAAGAATCGGGCTTCCTCGGGCCTCAAAGAGGTGCTGGTTTTGGGCGATTCGCGAATTGCGGAAGGATTCTCCGCTGCGATTGCCGATAAACTCAGCTCTGTCGATGGATTCAAGTTTGTGAATCTCGCGGAACCAGCTTCCGCCGTGAGCATATGGGACTATATGCTGCGAGAGGTCGATCCTGCGAGACGCCGTTATTGGGCAATTGTGGTTCCGTATGGCATTGGTTTTGAACCAAACAGCGCTGACCATTTAAGAATTTCCATGGCAGCGCCGCTCTTACACTACGGAGATTGCTTCAATTTTGCATCCGCTTTTCAGCGATGGTCGGGTCGCTTCAGAGCATTTACAGCATGCATACTGCGAGGCTCGGCGTTCCAGAGCGACGTGGTCAATTTTCTCGAAAATCCCATCTCCCGTATCCGAGGCGTTCAACAAGAGCCAAAGAGACTTCAATCACGCGAACTCTATAAAGGCCGGGATTATGATATCGCCGGCACTTTCTATGATCCCAAGACAGGTCAGGTGACTTTTCCACCAAGATTGACCGAGGCCCAGAGAGAAGCCATCAGAGATAGCCTGATGAAGCCATCTCAATCAGAGACACAAGATTTCCTGAGAATGCAGCGCGACGGGATTCAGCGGATCTTAAATCGTTATTCGGCCAGTCCGACGGAGGTCGTCCTTACGCCCGTACCTCGCGGCCCATTTGCCGGGCTCCCGGGAGTTTCAATGACATTTCACGCTGTTTTTCCCACCGTCACAACTCAGAAGACTGTTTTTTCTCTTCCCGAACAAACGTTCGATTTTCTTGAGAAACCCGAATATTACTTTGACGGTTATCACCTTAACGCGAAGGGCCGGCAACGATTCACTGAAACACTGGTAGCTGAGTTAGTAGGGCGCCTGCGATCGGCCAATTCGGATGGACGCGTTCGTTCGAGCTCAAAGCTAGCGGTGGATTGCTTCTCCCCAGGCGGCAGTGCCTCCAATATTAGTCGTTCCAGCGGTGGTGGTTTGAGTGATACGCAGATGGACGAAGCCAACTAGCTTTCAACCGAGCTATCCATGTTATTTAACAGCTTTCAGTATTGGATCTTCTTTTTGATCGTGGCGACGCTGTTTTATAGCGTTCCGTTTCGCATCAGCAAGTTCCTGCTCCTGGGTGCAAGCTACATCTTTTACATGTGGTGGGATCCGCGATTCATCGTGCTCATCCTCACCTCCACAGTAGTTGATTACTTCCTGGGAATTTTACTGGAGACGGCCAGTGGCCGGCGCAAGAAGCTTTTACTTGTTGTTAGTCTCATAGTTAACCTGGGTATTCTTGGCTTCTTTAAATATTACGATTTTTTTGCAAGCTCGCTGGCTGGGTTACTTCGTGTGCCTGAGTCATCGGTTGTCTTGCAAATTATTCTTCCAGTAGGCGTCAGCTTCTACACGTTCGCCAGCCTTTCTTACACGATCGACGTCTATTGGGGAAAGATGAAGGCGGTAAGAAACTTCACCGACTACGCGCTGTTCATCGCATTTTTTCCTCACCTCATTGCGGGGCCCATCATTCGGGCCAGACAATTCATCTCGCAAATTCAATATTGGCGTCGCCCGACGGCAATCATGGTGCAAAGCGGCATCATCCTTGTTCTGGCCGGTCTGATTAAGAAGATGGTGTTTGCCGATCGATTCGCGGTCGTGTCCGATCGCTATTTCAATGATCCGGCGGCGCATCCAGGCTGGCTGGCTGCGTGGTCAGGTTGCATCGCTTTCTTCATGCAGGTCTTTTTCGATT
>DASWDX010000566.1:0-4232 GCA_036395055.1 Pyrinomonadaceae bacterium
TGGCAACGAGCAACTACTGCGTCGCGCCATCGAAAACGTCGTGCGCAATGCGGTTTTATACACGGCAGAAAATACGGAGGTTGAAGTCAAACTCGATTGCCTTGATGATCCAGGCAACAGAGAATTGTATGGCAAGGTTCCGAGCACAAAGGACAAAGCTCAAAACATTAGAGTTACTCAAGGCTCCTTCCAGCCGGATTCCCAGCGTGCGGTAATTACGGTACGCGATCACGGCTTGGGAGTACCGGAGAATGCGCTGACCGAAATCTTTCGTCCTTTTTACCGAGTAGACGACGCGCGTGATCGCGAAGCGGGGGGAGTTGGCTTGGGTCTGGCAATCGCCGAACGAGCTCTGCGCCTGCACGGCGGAAGTGTCAAGGCCGCCAACATAGCTACAGGGGGTCTCGTTGTCACAATGTTTCTGCCAATAGAAGCGAACAGCAAACAGCAGACAGCAAACAGCCGGAACAATTAGCGTTCGGCTCTCACCTTTAGTAGGAGCGCCGCAAGCATTCGTTTCACCTCAACTATATGCGTTTCAAGTTGGGCATAACTGTCCGTGCTTATAAAGCCAAGGTCCTTCGCTAGCAACACGTGATATTCAACCTCATAAGCCGATCCCATTGCAATTTGCAAGAACCTCGCAAGCTCAACATTTCCTCCCCGACCAAAACCCTCCGCGATATTTGCTGGTATTGAGGCAGACGCTCTTCTCAGTTGGCTTGTTAGTCCATACAGTTCTTCTCGTGGGAATCGCAGTGTGGTCTTGTAGATTTCGAGTGTAAGCAGGTGAGCTTTTTCCCACACTCGTATTTGTCTGAAGTCGCGCATGAACTGTCCTTAACATGCGCCCAATGAAACAGCAAGCAACCTCTAGTCAATGGTCAAGACGGCCGATAGACAGTCGTCTTGCTAGTGCTGCTTGCTGTTTACCGCTTACTGCTGTTTGATTTGCCGTCTACTGTTTGCTGTCTACTGTTTGCTGTCTGCTATTTCGGCGTCACGCCCAAATTCAACATCAGAAACGAATCAATATCCGCGGTCTGCTCGATCGCTTTCGTTGTACTGCTGGCGCCGTGGCCTGACTTTGTGTCGATGCGAATCAAAATCGGATTGTCGCCACCCTGCCCCGCCTGAAGTGCAGCCGCATACTTAAAGGAATGCGCCGGCACCACACGGTCGTCGTGATCTGCTGTCGTGATCAGCGTCGCCGGGTAGCTGGTTCCCGCCTTAATGTTGTGAATCGGCGAATAAGCGTAGAGCGCTTTAAATTGCTCCGCGTTATCGCTCGAGCCGTAATCAGCTATCCAAGCCGAACCAATGGTGAACTTGTGAAAGCGAAGCATGTCCATCACACCCGCCTGTTGGATCACAGCCTTGAACAACTCCGGCCGCTGATTCGCCACCGCGCCCACCAGCAAACCGCCATTTGAAACTCCATGGATCGCGAGCTTGCTCGATGAGGTGTACTTGTTTTCAATCAGATATTCAGCGGCGGCGACGAAGTCGTCAAAGACGTTCTGCTTCTGCAACTTCGTTCCTGCCTCGTGCCACTTCTCGCCATACTCGCCGCCTCCACGCATGTTTGCCGATGCGTAAACGAATCCCTGCTCGAGTAGCGCGAGTCGCAATGAACTGAAATCTGGTGAATTCGTGATGTTGAAGCCGCCGTAACCGTAAAGTAAGGTTGGATTATTCCCGTCGAGCTTCACTCCTTTTTTGTAGACGATAAACATCGGCACGCGCGTGCCGTCTTTGCTTTTGTAAAAGACTTGCCTGGTTTCGTAATCGCTGCTCTTGAAGCCGGCAATCTCAGGTTGCCGAAAAAGCGTCGACTTCTTAGTCGCAATGTCATACTTGTAAATCGTCGGCGGAAAGTTGAAGGTGGTGAATGTATAGAAGGTAACCTTGTCGTCTTCTTTGCCGCCAAAGCCGGTAACGGTTCCCAGGCCCGGCAACGCGATTTCGTTTTCGAGTTTGCCGTCGAGACTATAGACGTACGCATGCGCGGTGACGTCCTTCAGATAAACGACAAAGAGTTTTCCTCCTACCGCGTTGGCGATATCAAGCGGCTCCGGTTTCTCAGGTATGACATCTTTCCAGTTCTTTTCGTCCGGACTTTTGGGATCAAACAGAAACACGCGACCGTTTGACGCGTTATGGTCTGTGAAGATCAAAAATTTGTCGGCAACATTGCCGACTACGCTGTAAGCATCATCTCCAATTTCAGCAACGATGGGCGCGAATGTGTTATCTGGTGCGGTTGCATCGCGATAATAAAGCGCATTGCCTTTTTTGCCCTTCCCTCTTTCTGAGACTGTGAGAAAAGCGAAACGCTCGTTGTCGCTGGTCTCCATTGAGTGGAAGCGCAACGGATTCGCCTTGTCTTCATAGACCATCACGTCGTTAGCCTGCGGCGTGCCCACCTTGTGGTAGAACACCTGATGGTATTCATTTTTCGTGGTCAGCTCATGACCTTTTTCCGGCGTGGGATAGCGGCTGTAATAGAAACCGTTTCCCTGCCAGGAGATCCCGGTGAATTTCGCCCACTCGATGTGATCTGGTTCCGGTCGCTTTGAGGCAACCTCCAGTACGTAAATGTCGTTCCAATCAGAACCGCCTTTGGAAACACCATAGCCAAAATACTTTCCATCCTTCGAGAGCCCAACGGAGCTCAGGCGCGTTGTGCCGTCAACGGACAGCTTATTGGGGTCGAGCAGAATCTCCGGCGAACCATCGAGGCCCTTCTGCCTGTACCAGACGCTCTGATTCTGTAGACCATCATTCTTCGTGTAGAAGAAATAATCGCCGCGGCGCATTGGTGACGAATACTTCGGATAATTGTAGAGCTGGGTCAGGCGGTCTTTGATCTTCTGACGAAATGGAATCTTTTCGAGATAAGCGAAAGTGACTTTATTTTGCGCCTCTACCCACGAGGCCACCTCAGGAACATTCGCGTCGGCCTCGAGCCAGCGATATGGATCGGCGACCCTGGTGCCGAAGTAATCATCAACGGTGGCACCTTTTTTGGTTTCGGGGTAATCAATGCTCGGCGAGCCGGTTGTGGCGCCAGGCGCAGGCGCAGACGCCATCTTCTGCGCCTGTTGCGCACGCGTTTGCAATGTCAACTGCGAAACTGAAAAACCCGACAGCGCTAAGGTCAGGATTGCGAGCGGCAAAAACGCGCGCTGAAAACTGCACACTAAAAACTGCAAAATGCTCCTCTTCATCGGATCATCTCCCGGTGTTTGGTTAGAGACTGGAAAACTCAATTGCGTTGAAACTGGAAATTCGATACGGAAATTTATGTGGGTAGACGCCGCATACTTTAATCGACTTTCACATTAGGTTCAAACTCTCACCCGTCCGTTTGCTTTAACGGAAAGGCCAACAGGTGTTGGCCTGCAGACTGGCGAGCAACGGGATTTCTCAGACAGTCTTGTGAACGCCTTGCCTGACGAGACGTCCTTTTCTGCGGGAACTTTTACGGAGTATCATGTGCCCTGACAATAGCACTCTCCCCAAAACGAGTTCGGCGCGCGAATTTCGGACTTGGAGTGCTTATGAACCACTTATTCTCAGCAGTCGCAAGATGCAAGTACCTCTTTCCCGTTCTATTACTTTTCCTGTTGCCTTACCTCTCGTTGCGGATTGCGTCACAGAGCCGCGAAAGAACTATTAATTCAGATAAGAGACCGGCAGCCCAACCAGCCGAGGTCGTAAAGGTCGATGTTGACCTCGTAACGGTCGATGCGCTGGTGTTGCAAAAGAAGACTGCGCGCGTCGTTGGTCATCTAAAGCAAACCGATTTTGTGATTCTGGAAGACGGGACGAATCAGCAGGTCACGCATTTTAGTCAGGATAGTCTGCCGCTATCGGTATTGTTGTTGATTGATCGCGGGGGATGCCTTGATCCTTTCGGCACAGAAGTGCGCCGAGCGGCGAATGAGGCACTGGCACGTTTGAAGGAAACAGATGAGGTGGCCGTGATGACGTACGCCGACAACGCAGAACTGGTTCAGGAATTCACGCGCGATCGCTCACAAATCGGAAGCGCGCTTGAGCGAATTCCGAAGAAGAACCAATGGGCAGATCACTGCTTAAACAAAGCCTTCGCCAAAGCCGCGGATTACATGGTCACATCCGGCAATCCTGTCGGCCGGCGCGTCATAATTGCCATCACTACCATCACGCGCAACTTCGATTGCGGCCATGGGCCATCAGGCAAAGCA
>DASWDX010000567.1:0-18782 GCA_036395055.1 Pyrinomonadaceae bacterium
GGAATTCAATAGCCACGTCCGTGAGGGCGTGGAAAAGAACGAACGCCTTCACATCTTTTGAGGCCCGAAGGGCCGACACTTTTTCCTGATTCGGAATAATATTCCGCACCTTCGGTGCTCACCACTTTTTTTGAATCATCGATCCACGCCCTTACGGACGTGGCTATTGAATTCTGGCCCTTGGGGTCTAAGCGCCGATCACCTTCTTGTAGCCATATTCTCAATTCACATTTTGCGGGATGGATTGCCACTGGGCCGAAGACGCGGAGCAAAAGAGCGCATCTATCACTGCCATATTCTTCACCGCATCCTCCAGCGGAATTGCTTGCGCACTATTTTCCAGAATCGCTCGTGAAAAAAGGTCGCCTTGGATCAGGTACTGATCGCAAATTGGAAACTCCTTCACCTCGGGGTCATTACCCGCGAGATCTGAACCATCATGAATCAGGATTCGCGTGGGTTTATCCGACGGCGAATTGAATGGAATCTCCACTTCGATCCGCCCCAGCGTACCGCAGAGTTGCATACGTTGATATGGAACCAATTGGATACTGCAAGTGAAGCTTGCCTGCCCGGCAGGAAAGTCCAGAATTGCAGATGTGAGCCGATCAATGCCCAGCCGTGGGTCTCGATCGATCAATGCGAAAACACGGAGCGGTTCCTCTCTGAAAATGAATCTCGAGAGGCTGATGGGATAACAGCCGATGTCCAAAACACTGCCGCCGCCGATCTCCGGTTTATTACGAATGTTCTCAGGGTTGTTGTTGAAATAACTGAAAAAGCCGTTGATGACGCGAAGCTCTCCAATGCGGCCGGACTCGACTAATTCGCGCGCGGCAATCCACTGCGGGTGCGTACGCACCATGAACGCTTCCTGAATTTTCATGCCCGTGCGGTCGCGCACCTCCAGCAGCTGCGCGGCTTCTTCCATGTTTAGGCCGATAGGCTTTTCACACAGGACATGCTTCCGAGCTTCGGCGGCTCGAGTGGTCCAGGGAACATGCAGGTGATTTGGCAGCGGGTTGTAGATCGCTTCTATTTCGCCATCGGCAAGTAACTCTTCGTAGGATCCGTAGGCTTTCGGAATTCCCAGTCGTTGCGCGGCCGAGGTTGCTTTGTCAATCTCCCTGGAGGCGATCGCTACAACATCGCACCAGTGGCCTTTTTGCATTGCCGGGATAACCTTGTTGACGCCAATCGCAGCCGTGCTAAGAATTCCCCAACGGACTTTGCGGCTCATGAGAATCTCCGCTATCAATCAAACAGAACGATGAACGACGAGCTTAGAGTTCCGTCTTGAGGGTGTCACTGTAGCAGTACACAAGCTCACGCTTGAACTCTGAACGCCTATTACCAGTAGTGGTGTACCAGCGGACGAATGCGTTCCTTGTAAAGCCGATCGACTCCCTGCATCGTCGAGTCGGAGAGCGCTGGCAGATCGGCGGCCCTGACGTTTTCTTCCACTTGACACGGCCGTTTTGCACCGGGAATAACGCAAGTAACGGCGTCGAACATCAGAATCCAGCGCAACGCGAATTGAGCCATCGTCATTCCAGCGGGTACAAGGCCGCGCAACTCTTCCACCGCTTGCAACCCGGTCTCGTAGTCCACGCCAGAAAAGGTCTCACCACGATCAAATGCTTCGCCGTGACGGTTGAAAGCGCGATGATCGTCCTGCTCAAACTGGCTTTGCAAAGTAAGCTTGCCGGCGAGCATGCCGGATGACAATGGTAACCGCGCCAGAATCCCGACCTGGCGCTTGCGCGCTTCGCTAAAGAGCAGGTCCGCTGGACGCTGGCGAAAGATGTTGAAGATGATCTGTACCGTTTGGACACCCGGATATTCAATCGCTTTCAGAGCCTGCTCGACCTGTTCAACGCTGACACCGTAGTGGCGAATCTTTCCCTGCCGAACCAAATCGTCGAGCGCCGCGAACAACTCCGGCCGATAGTAAACTTCGGTGGGCGGGCAATGTAGTTGCACGAGATCCAGTGCCTCGACTTCCAGGTTCTTTAGGCTACGTTCGATGAAGGCGGTCAGGTTCTCAATTGTGTAACCACTGGCCACGTGCGGGTCAAGACGGCGACCCGCTTTAGTAGCAATGATGATCTTTTCTGAACGCTCGCGCTTCAGTTGCGCCAGCAACCGTTCACTGTGTCCATCACCGTAAACATCAGCGGTGTCAAAGAAGTTGACGCCACCATCAACAGCGCGATGCAACGCCGACAACGACTCGCGATCATCGACGCTGCCCCACGTACCGCCGATGGCCCAGGCTCCGAAACTTACGGTTGAGACGCGCCAGCCAGTGCGTCCAAGCTCACGGTAATTCACTTCGATGAAACTCCGATTCCGCTATGCGGTTGCTTTGCGTCGCTGTAAAAACTGATCCCCGATCACCCCCAGAAGGATCACTGCACCCATTACGGCGAAATTCAGCGACGAGGGAATGCCCAACAAGTTGACGAGATTCTGCAGGACTTGCAGCAACGCGGTCCCGATCAGAATACCGATGATCGACCCCTCCCCGCCACGCAGTGAACAGCCGCCCAGGACTGCCGCAGCGATACCATAAAGCTCGAAGAAGTTTCCGTGCGATGAGGGAGAGATGGAATTGGTATAAAATGCGAACACTACGCCGGCAATGCCTGCCAACAAACCCATGATGACGTAGGCACTGGTTATGACCAGTCGCGAATTGATGCCTGAGTAACGCGCTGCCACCTCATTGCGCCCAACCGCAAAAAGATAGCGCCCATAAATCGATCGATGTAACACGAACCACATTATGACGCTAATGATTGCGAGGATCACGAATGGTGTAGGTACGCCCAGGACGCTGCCGGTTGCCACGCGCTGCAGGGTTTCGAAGCCCGCCGCGTTGCCAAAACCTTTTGTCTCATCGTTAGCGATGAAGCGCGCCAGGCCTCGATAAAAAAGCAACCCACAGAGCGTGACGATGAATGGTTGAAGATTAACGCGCGTGATCAATAGGCCGTGAAAAGCACCTAAGCCGGTGGCGATCGCGATAACCGCTAAGACAGCCAACGCGCTGGGCATGTGCCATTCCGTGAGCATTATTGAGAGTAGTACTCCCAATAGCGAGAAGACCGATCCGACCGACAGATCAATGCCTCCGGTGATTATGATCAAGCCCAGTCCAATGCTAAAGATGCCGTAAGCGCCGACCAGCCGCGCCATGTTCTGCAGGTTTGCCCCGCTGAGAAACTGCGGATTCAAGATCGCGACTACGATGCAAAGCACCACCAGGAGCAGAAACGTGCCGAGTTCCTTTTTCATTCTTGTGTCGTCCGAGTCGTTTGTTCTGTAACGCAAACTGTTAGCTTGCAGTGGCTGCCAGTTAGGAGCCTCCGGTTACGACCTTGGGGATCCATTGCTCACTTATTTTCGAAAGGAAAACTGGTAAATCGTCGTCTGCGTGTAACGACCTCCGGGTCTAAGGACTGTCGTTGGAAACTTAGGCTTGTTGGGCGAGTCCGGAAAATGCTGGGCCTCCAGACAAAAACCAGAGCGCCGGGGATAAGCCAGGCCCTGCTTGCCAATCGCGCCACTAAGAAAATTTCCGGAATAGAACTGGACGCCGGGCTCAGTCGTGAAAACACGAAGCACGCGCCCGCTCGTTGGTTCGTAGACTTCGGCGGCCAAACCGAGTTTGCCTGCCGGTTTGTTCAGCACAAAGTTGTGATCGTAACCCGCGCCGGAAATGAGCTGTTCATACTTCTCTTCGATCCGTGCGCCGATTTCCGTTGCACTGGTGAAATCGAGCGGCGTGCCTTTTACGCTGCGCAACTCACCGGTCGGGATCGAAGTTTCGTTGGTCGGCGTGAAGCGGAGGGCGTTTATTCGGATCTGGTGATTAAGAATGTCCCCGCTGCCCGCTCCTGCAAGATTGAAGTAGGCGTGGTTTGTCAGGTTAAGCACCGTCGCTTTGTCAGTCTGCGCGCTGTAATCCATCCGCAACTCATTACGATTCGTCAACGTGTAGATCACCGTAACCGATAGGTTGCCGGGATAGCCTTCCTCCTGATCTTTGCTGAGGTAGGCGAGTTTCAGCCGCGCGCTCCCGGCGACGACCGAGCCTTTCCCGGTCCAGACCACCTTGTCGAAGCCGCGGAGTCCGCCGTGCAGATGATTCCCGTTGTTGTTTGTTGCCAGCGCGTACGTTTTACCGTCGAGCGTAAACCGGCCCAGGGCAATCCGGTTACCATATCGTCCGACGATGGCCCCCAGGAAGGAAGAATCTTTTTCATATCCTTGCAGATCGTCGTACCCGAGCGACACATCACCCAGTTTTCCGCTCCGATCCGGAACTTCAATTGACACCACGCGAGCTCCGTAAGTGATGATTTTTACTTTCGCTCCGCTCGTGTTCGTTAAGGTGTAAACATCAACGGCGATACCCCCGGCGGTTGTACCGAAGGGCTGTTTCTCAACGTGCGCGCTGGGTACGGCCTGGACTCCCAACGCAGTGGCCACGCACAAGATCAGCGCGAAGCTGATCGACATGAAGCAGCGCATTAGTATTCAGTCCTCCAACTCAAGTTTAAAATCTGACCGGCAAGCTCTTAACTCGCGGCCCCGACTGCCAGACGCATCACATTTTCTTCCGTACACTCGTCGCGTCCCAGAATCCCGGTTAGACGACCTTCATGCATCACTGCCACGCGGTCGCTGATGTTCAGAACCTCTTCCATGTCCGAAGAGATCATCAGAATCGCTACCCCCGCCTTTGCCAGTTGACGCATTAACTCGTAGATCTCCGCTTTTGCTCCGACGTCGATGCCTCGCGTCGGCTCGTCAAAAATCAAGACCTTCGGATCCAGCGAGAGCCACTTCGCTAATACCACCTTCTGCTGGTTGCCACCGCTAAGGTTCGCGGTCTTCATCTCGACTGAAGGCGCTTTGACGTTAAGCTTCTCACACACATCGATCGCGACGCGTCTTTCCTGGTCACGTGCGATCAGCCCTGCAGTAGCGTACCGCGAGAGCGCGGGGAGGGTAATGTTTTGCCGAATTACATCGTCAATGATCAGTCCTGCTTGACGACGATCTTCGGGAATCAGATAGACCCCATGATCAATAGCGTTCCTGGCCGAACGTACCTGCAATGGCTGATGGCCAAGCAGCACGCTCGACTCGCTGGCGCTGTTTACACCAAAGAGCGCTTCGGCGACTTCCGTTCGTCCGGAGCCAACCAGCCCCGCTAATCCCAGGATTTCTCCCTTACCGATAGAGAAAGAAACGGTGTGTTGCGGATAGCGATTGGTCCGCAACCGCTCAACCTCAAAGAATTCCTGCTCCACCGCACCTTCCGGATGGCGGTAAAAGCTTTCGAGGTTGCGTCCGACCATCAGGTTTACCATGCGGTCGTGCGTAATCTCCTCGCGCGCCAGGCTGCCCGCGTTCGCGCCGTCGCGCAAGACCACGGCGCGATCCGCAATCGTTTCTACTTCGCTGAGACGGTGCGAGATGTAGATGACGGCGACCCCCTGGACTTTCAACTCTCTGACCACCTCAAGCAGACGCGCAGTCTCGGTAAGCGTGAGACTCGATGTCGGTTCATCCATGATTAGGAGGCGCGCGTTCAAAGACAGCGCTTTGGCAATTTCGACCATCTGCTGGTGTGCGATCGAAAGGTCGCCGACCAGGGTGTTAGTCGGAACGTTCAAACCCAGACGCTGAAGATATACTTTCGTGTCGGCATGCATTCGCTTTCGGTCAATCAGTCGCAGGAAGCCACCCCACACCGGCTCGCGCCCAAGAAAAACATTGGCTGCCACGTCGAGATTACCGAGCACATTTAGTTCCTGATGGATGAACGCGATGCCGCGACTGATGGCGTCCGCCACCGATTGGATCCGCACCGGCACGTCGTCAAGCAAGAGCGTTCCGGCGTCAGGCTGATACACACCACCAAGTATCTTCATCAAGGTAGACTTACCGGCGCCGTTCTCGCCGACGAGTGCTACCACTTCGCCTGAGGCGATCGAAAAGTCCACTCCCTTTAGCGCAGCAACGCCACCAAAGCGCTTCGAGATGCCTTGCATTTGCAGAATCTGGGCCATGGGAAATGCATTATGCGTCTCTGTGGAATATATTGGGAGAAACTTACCACAGAGGCGCAGTACACTAAGGATGCGCAGAGAAGCCAGTCAAGTATTTCCCAACTGACTCATAGCAAACTTGAACTTACCGTTACGTCGCAAACCAACAGCGCTGCTGCTAGCTTCTGCCTCGTAGTTGATTAATCTTGCGCTGAAACTCTTCGACGCTTTCCTGCTTGATGACAAGCGTAGGCACGATTATTTGTTTGTTCCCGGGGATCAGGCTCTTGTCACCGTTCAAGACGGCGGCCATCATCTTGATGGCTTGATAGCCGAACTCAAAAGGTTGCTGCACTACCGTGGCGAAAATCGTGCCTGCTTTTACGCCGGAGAGCGTTTCGTCTTCTTCGTCAAAGCAGACAACCTTCACCTGATTCAATTTCCCGGCTTCTTTAAGAGCATTGACAATCGCCGGCCCGTTGTAGCTCCAGAGGCCAACGAGACCCTTTATGTCAGGGTATTTGACCAGCGTGTCCGCAACATTTGACTTCGCCCGCACGCGGTCAGCATCGTCAGTGCGCACATCAATGATTTCGACCTTTGAACCTTGCAGAGTCTCTCTTATTCCCTGATAACGTTCCTGGGCGTTGCGCGCGTCTTTTTTGCCGACGAATACCATGATCTTTCCGCCGTCGGGGAGAGCTTCTTTGATCAATGCCCCCGCCTGACGACCGGCAGCAACGTTGTCAGTTCCTACATAAGCGGCGCGGTCGCTTTGCGGCGCATCGCTATCCTGCGTAAAGACGAGGGCCTGCTTGGCTGTCTCGTTGATGAGGGGTGTCTGGTTGTTCGGATCAACCGGCGATATCGCGATGCCGTCAATACCCTTCGCCAGCAGATCGTCGACGATTCGTTTCTGCTCGGCAGCAGTCCCGTCCGGAGGAATACGAAACTCCACGCTGACGTCGGGTAGTTCCCCATTCGCCTTTTCTGTTCCCTTCCGCGCGATGGCCCAAAAGTCAGACGCGTTGTTCGTCACAAAGGCGAGCCTCTTAGTCGATTTGTTCTGCCTGCAGGAAACACCGCAAACGAGAAGGATCAAACAAACAAGCGTAATAGAAGTGGTAAGTTTCATGTGCACCTCATGTGGAGTTTGGTTAAACCCAGCGTGTTGCTTTCGCATGACTGCGTCGACTGGGTCGTGGTTTTCTGAACCTGCCGTCATATTTTGTATGCCCAAATACAGCAGTGCCCGACGAAAAACCGGCAAGAACGTAACGGTTCGTAACCCTCAGCGTTGCGTAAGAGCTTTCAAACTCAGAACGTTTTACGTTCGCCAGGTAACCTAGCCGGATTTTATCCTTGACGCGTAGCGTACCATCATTCGCACCAACTTTCAGGTTCGCCAAATCCGCGATCATGCGGTGGCCCATGAAGGCGCCCGAGCGCTTTGCGTAAGTCGGCGTCCATACGGCGGACGAATCGAGTGTTTCGCCGCTCCACGGACCATTCTGACGATGCGCCGCGATGATAACCCACTTCTCGCGTAAAAATGATGCCAACGTTGTTTCCAAGTCATAAAAGTGAAGTTGGATAGCGATTAAAGTTCGACGCGCGGTCATCAACGGATCTCCAAAACTTTTCCGGTTACGGCAAATCGAGCCATGATTACATCCGTAGTTTGCGTATCTCGCCCTTTCCTAAATCCGGGTTGTTGGCCGCCAACGCTCATCAGAAACTCGCCCGGTTCAATAAGTCGCTTGCCACTGTCGTCGATGATCGACATCTGCTCGCTGGTGAGCACGAATGAAACAATTTGTCTTTCTCCGGGCTTGAGAAAGATTCGCTTGACTCCGGCAAGGGATCTGATCGGGACCGGTACAGTAGCAGCAACATCTGAAAGGTATAACTGCACAACCTCGTCGCCGGCCCGTTCACCAACATTCCGGACCTCAGCGGTTATCCTCAGATCATCGCCCGCTTTGACGTTGTTAGCGCTGAGCTTTAGATTGTCATACTTAAACTTCGTATAACTCAGTCCGAACCCAAATGGATAGAGCGGGTCTCCTTTAAAGTAGCGATACGTTCGACCGCTCATGTTGTAATCAGTGAATGGAGGCAACTGATCTACTGATTTGTAAAAGGTAACCGGAAGCCGACCCCCGGGATTGTAGTCTCCGAACAGAACGTCCGCGAGTGCGGTACCACCTTCTTCACCGGGATACCACGCGTCCAGAATCGCCGGCACATTATCATTGGCCCAGTTAACCGCGAGCGCACTACCGTTAAGCAGCACCAGCACGACCGGCTTGCCCGTCGCAGTGACCGCCTTAAGCAAGGCCTCCTGACCCTTAGGTAGAGCGATGTCCGTTCTATCACCGCCAAGAAACCCTTCAGTATTGACTGTCATCTCTTCGCCTTCGAGCGCAGCAGAAAGTCCCAATACCACCACGGCGACGTCGGCTTGCTTTGCCAAAGACACAGCTTCCTCGATCTGTCTTTCAGCAAAGTGAGGATAGGACCAGACCAATTTCGCTATCGCCTCGCGGTTGAACTGGTAATACTCCATCCGCACATCGTAAGCGCGGCCGGCCTCGAGGCTCACTTCTTTCGTGACGGTCTTGGTGGGGTTACTCTTCCAGGCGTCGATCAAAAGCTGGTTATCCAGATACAAACGCACGCCGTCATCAGCCGTCACTCCCAAACGGTAAGCGCCCGACTCGGGCGGGGTGAGCTTGCCGGTCCAGCGAACTGAGAAATTGTTCTCGCCTACGTGCGGCGCGGGCTTGTAACGGCCCCAGTCGAAATTGATCTGCTCGTCGGTTCTCACATCAGCAGGCTGGCCCTGCAATTCCTGGTTCGCGAAGTATTCACCTTTGAATCCTTTCGCTGTGCCTTTCCCACCGACGGTCAATAACGAAGCGGGCACAGGTATGACTGCCTCGCCAGTAAAAGTGGAACCAAGCGCGTAGAGCACCCTGGTGTTAGGTGATACGGCGTTTCGAATTCCCGCAAGCGGTGTGACTGATTTCGAGGGTCGCCCACTGTAGTTCCCTACCAGCACTTCAGGCGCGTCTGCGTTTGGCCCAATGACGGCGATGGTCCTGACGTCCTTCTTTAGCGGCAGGGTGTTGGCGTCATTCTTCAAAAGCACAATGGATTCTCGGGCCGCCTTGAGCGACAACGCGCGGTGCGCGGGCGAGTCGTTTTCTGAGAAGGGAATGCGAGCATACGAAACCATCTCGGGCGGGTCGAACATGCCGAGCCGGAAGCGCGCAGTTAACAGTCGTTTTAGAGAGGCGTCAATCTCAGTTTCACTTATTAGCCCATCTTTCACCGCCTGGATCAGCGCCGCGTACTCTCGTCCGCAAGCCAAATCGGTGCCGGCTTTCACAGCCACGGCGGAAGCTGCTTCTTCGGACTTCGCGAAATGATGGCCCTTCCAAATATCCGTGATCGCGCCACAGTCTGAGACAACGTACCCGTTAAAGCCCCACTCCTTGCGCAGAATATCCATCATCAATCTATTGTTAGCACAGCAGGGCTCAGTGTTCGTGCGGTTATATGCGCACATCACCGACGCTGCCTGTGCCTCCACTACCGTCGCGCGAAATGCCGGCAAATAGGTTTCTCGCAAATCCCTTTCATAAACTTTAGCGTCGAAAGCATGGCGCTCGGGCTCCGGTCCACTGTGAACTGCGTAGTGCTTGGGCGTGGCGACCACCTTCAGATAGCGCGGATCGTTGCCTTGCAAGCCTTTGACGAACGCGACTCCCAGTCTTGCGGTCAAATATGGATCTTCACCATAGGTCTCTTGCCCTCGCCCCCAGCGCGGGTCGCGAAAGATGTTAATGTTCGGACTCCAGAAGGTAAGACCTTTATAGCGTCCGTGTTCATTGTGCCGTACAAATTCGTGGTGCTTGGCGCGCGCTTCGGTCGAAATCACATCGGCTACCTGGTTCATTAGATCCGTATCCCACGTAGCGGCAAGCCCAATCGCCTGTGGGAAGACCGTGGCATAGCCGGCTCGCGCGACACCATGCAGCCCTTCGTTCCACCATTCGTATTCAGGGATGTCCAGGTGCTCTATTGCCGGCGCGGCATTCATCATTTGCGAGACCTTCTCTGCCAGGGTCATCCGCGAAACGAGATCATCAACCCGCTTTTCTATAGCGAGCGAGGAATCTTTGTAAGGCGGCGTTCCACTCTGCCCACTCGTAGTATTGCGAGGCACACCAGACAACAGCCCGATGAAAATCAACACGCCACCTGTGGCAACCCAACGATAGTTCTTCATAAACTTCCTTCAGGTCTCAAAAATAGCTATGTAACAGGCAGAAGTGATCGGCGTACCGCGAAGCGGTTGCGACCTCCAGCCCAACGTTACCGCCGTGGCTACCCTGGATATCGAATTTCAATTACCCAGCGAGACTCATGGACCAGCGTCTGTTTCTCTACGTCGCTCCCGTTTTAGAACTTCGCGCAGAGCCTCGTAGGCTGGTTTCGTTGCGTAGACCTGATCGAAAAGCAGCGCCTTTCCCTTAGCCCCTTTTGTGTAACCCGGAATCCAACTGTACTTGTCTGTGAATCCCCATGTCTGGAAAGCCGTGCAGCCCGGCTGTTGCAGGCAGGTAGTCGCAACGAAACGATAGACGTCCGCTTGCCGCGCCAGGTCGGCCTGGTCCAACAGTACACCCGTCGTGTCAAGCCGCAAGCCGACATCCATCTCAGTGATATGTACCTGGACCCCCAGGGCTGTTAGCCGCGCCAGGTTTGCTGGCAAAGATGAAAGCTCTTTCACGTCGAGGTTAAGGATGTGCGCTTGTATACCTACACCGTCGATTGGTACGCCGCGTTTTTTAAAGTCTTTCACCATCGCATAAACCGCATCTGACTTGGCATTCATGCCCTCGGTATCGTAGTCGTTGTAGAAGAGCAGTGCTTTTGGATCCGCAGCTCGCGCCCAACGAAAAGCCTGTTCGATGTAAGCCGTCTCTTTTCCGGCGAGACCGATGCCCGGACTGTCAAACCAGATCGAAGGCTCAACGTTGCCGTTTGCCAGGAACGATTCGTTAACCACGTCCCAGGCGAACACTTTTCCGGAATAGCGCCTCATGACCGTAGTAATGTGCTCCTGTAGTAGCTTTGATAACTGGTCAGGCGTGAAGCCTCCCTTCGAGAGCCAGACCGGGTTGTACTCGCTCCATAGGAGACAGTGGCCACGGACCTTCATCATATGTGCTTGAGCGAAGGCAACCACTTCATCACCAGGTCCGAAGTTGAACCTGTCCTTTGAGGGCCGGAGAGCGCGCCACTTCAATCCGTTTTCCGGTTCCACCATGTTGAACTCTCGAGCGAGCGTGGCGGCGTATGCGGCCTCATCAAATCTGTCAGGATTGACTGCAGCCCCAACCAATATCCCACTCTTGTCGGCGTAATCACGGAGTGTTTGGCCGAAACAACCCACACGCAGTGCCAGGAGCACGCTGAGTGTTAAAGCTGTAAGCAGGGCTTTCTTGTTAAGCATCCTTTTCCTTCTCCTCTTAAACTGCGGAGCTGATCTCAAGATCTCGGTAACGCCACTGAGACATATTTATGCACCGCGCACCATCACATAAATACCGATCACGCTCATCGCAACGCCGGCAGTGAGCGTCAAAGCCAGTAGCCTTCTGCTCATCTGATAAGGCTTCGGCATCTGACGCCGATCGACAAACACCATTGCCAGGCACCACAACCCGCACCCTAATACTCCACTGAAAGGTGAAACTATGCTCGCCAGAGTCACGGTCCTGAGTCCCACACATAGCAGCAACAGTCCGCCCACGCCGGCATACATCGTCACCCATAGGCGCACTCGCTTTAGTGACCATCTGTGCTGCGGCCAGATTGCCCGCAACGGCTCGTAAGCTGAGCGCGTGTATACCTCGAAGCAGCCATAAATCGCCCCAAAGATTGCAGCAAAGATGCCCGCCTTATAAACACTAACCAACCCTGGATGCACCAGCGCCAGAAAGAATGATTGCTTGCTGTAAAGATCGGCGTTGGTGGGAATCAGATGCAGCGGATGGAGCACCGCTGCTCCGAGCAACATGAAACATCCGGTTATGACAAAGACACTGCCAAAAGAAACCACTACATCCAGAAGAGGCGCGCGCAACCAACGTCGACCAAGACCGATTTGCAGTGGATCCAGCGGTAACCTGCCTGACCAACCTGCTTCAGCTCCGCTGGCGCCCCATTCCTTCTCA
This sequence comes from Pyrinomonadaceae bacterium, assembly GCA_036395055.1. Lineage (GTDB taxonomy): Bacteria > Acidobacteriota > Blastocatellia > Pyrinomonadales > Pyrinomonadaceae > PSRF01. Next base: position 12,317 of record DASWDX010000567.1, read on the forward strand.
CGCATCATCCCCACGTATCCCGTATAGTCCTGTACGCCACCACCGACCGCTCCCAGCAATACGCCGATCTCAAGCCAAAGCGTGCGACTGGCAACATCAGGATAGCCGGCGCTAACCCACGGTTCATATTTCGGCAGGTGCGGTACGATAACGCCTCCCAAAGCAGCCACCCAATTCGGTTTTACTATCAGGACAGCGGCCAATATGAAAACAATCTTGAGTAGGAGTATCACAGTTGAGACGCGCTCGATAATGTTGTAGGTCTGGACCAGCGAAAGCAGCATGGCCGCCAGGATTATGCCGGTGCCCCAAAGTGGCCGTCCCCACCTGGTAGAACCGCCAATGCCTGTGACCCACGCGCACAAGCTACCCACCGCATCAGCCAGCGCCGCGATCCATAGTGGAAAAGCGAGCACCACCAGCAACCCCATCAGAATTGGAACCCATTTGCTCGGACCAGGAAAGCGGGCCCAGGCTTGTACCGGATGCTCGCCAGTCAAAACCAGGTGCCGGGCGCCTGTATAGACCAGCACACCTTTGCAGAGCACTGCCACAAGAACGACCCAGAAAAGGCTGTAGCCGAAAGTAGCACCCGCGCGGGGTGCGAAAATGGTTTCGCCGGTGCCGACTGTGACCGAAGCGATAATCGCGCCTGGTCCGAAGATGCGCAGCACCCTTAACCAACCGCCAGAAAGTTCACTGCGTAGTGGCGGGTATTCAAAGGTCAAGTAATTCGTTGTGGCCATCAAAAGACTTTCGTTTTCTGCTTGACGGGAAGCCGTGGCAGTTTATTGCGCCGACAAGTGAGCGCGCCGAAAACTTTCCGGTGGTCCAAGATAACTCGGCTTAATACCGCCAGTGTCGACCACGAGTTTCTCAAGTACCAGTCCCGGATCGATCACCCAGAACTTGAGAACGTGATAACACAGGAAACACGGTTGATGAAGTCACACACATCTCATTCAGCTGTCGCCCGCTATCGTGGGCTGGTTGAATCCTTCTTGTCCGTTGACCTGGGGTTCCGCCTGTGCTCCACCCCAGGCTTTATGCTGTCGCCCGTTATCACGGGTTGGTTTAATCTCGCTTTAGCGCACACCAAATAAGATATCCACGGTCAACTGATCGAGACGCTCATAAGGCAATTGCTTGTCGGCCAGTTCAACTCGGTCGAGTGCAAGCGCTTTTACTCGGTCGGCCTTGGCGCGGCTGTAACTGCCGAGCGGATCTGCATATTCCGCCGGCGTGGCATGGATCTCTGTAAGCAGTGCCTGAACCTCAGCATCTTCCGCAAACTGCCGACCCTTCTCTTTGAGAATCAAATAATTTCGCATGCAGCCGGCGGCAAATTCCCACACGCCGGATTCATCTTCACTGCGATAAGCATGGGCGTCGAAATGGCGAGGACCTTCATAAGACTCCTCAAGCAGTTTCACCAGAAAGAAAAGGTTCTTGATCGACTCAGAACCGAAGCGCAAATCCTGATCGAAGCGCGGACCTTTCTGATCGTTCAAGTCGATATGAAATAACTTGCCGGCTTCAATCGCCTGGGCGACCACGTGATAGAAATTCAGACCGGACATCTGCTCATGCCCTACTTCGGGGTTAACGCCGACCATTTCCGGATGGTCGAGCGTCGCGATAAACCCGAGCATGGCTCCCGTAGTCGGCAGATAGATATCTCCACGTGGTTCATTCGGCTTGGCTTCTAGCGCGAACTTATAGTCATAGCCCTGGTCCAGCGAGTACTCGCAAAGAAAGTTCATCGCCTCACGCTGCCACTTCAAGGCGTCGCGCGCGTCCTTAGCGGCATCGACCTCAGCGCCTTCACGGCCACCCCAGAACACATAAATATGCGCGCCTAGTTCCGCACCCAGATCCATCGACCTCATGGTCTTTTGAATCGCATAAAGCCGCACACGCCGATCGTTCGAGGTAAATGCACCATCCTTAAAGACGGGATCGTAGAAAAGATTCGTCGTCGCCATCGGCACTTTCATACCGTGGTCATTGAGCGCTTGTTTAAATTCGCGCACGATGCGATCCCGCTCAGGTCCAGTCGCATCTATGGGAATCAAATCATTGTCATGGAGATTGACACCATAGGCGCCCAGTTCACTCAGTCTCTTAACCATAGTTATCGGGCTGAGGCTTGGGCGCGTTGCATCCCCAAACGGATCGCGCCCGCGATTGCCAACGGTCCACAATCCAAACGTGAATTTGTGTTCCGGCCCCGGTGTGTAAGTTTCTTGTGTCATGGCTTTTCCTTTTTCTAAAACAAATTCTTTCCAAATGTAAGATCACGCAGCTATAACTCGGCAGGCTCAAGCCAAGGAGCAAGCAGGTGAATCAAGAGCAACGCGAAAAGGTAAGCTGACGCCGCGAGGAAAAATATCGGCACGTAACTGCCCGTCCATTGCAACAGATACCCTGTCGCTGTCGCTATGAGCATTCCGCTCACCGCGCCGGCAAACCCGCCGATGCCGACGACAGAGCCAACCGCCCGTCGAGGGAAAGTATCGGAAACGTCTTCCCCATGTACCGCACCGTCGCTCATATCATCATCCCCCACTATTTAACTGGAACCGCAGGCTGCATCGCAGGGATGGACGTCCCTTTGAGATACCGACTGGCAAACATCAGAAAGGTCGGCCAGTTGGGTCCGGGCGTGTGCCCTCCGCTATGCTGGCGGAAGGCCACCTCACCATCGATGAGCGTCGTCTCCACCGGCGGAAACTCGGTCGTTCCCACGTCTTTCTTGCCCAGCAACTTGTACACCGACCCGGCGCCGGCAGCCGCCAAAAACATGCCCTTAGCGTCCACCCATGCATCCCCTTTCGCGCCGGCGCTGATAAATACCGGGCGCGGAGCGCACAAAGCGATCAGTTCGTGAGAGTCCACCGGCATATCGTTCCAGGTCAACGGACCGGCGTATTTCAGAAAGTTGCCCGCCATCCAATGGTACTCACCCGGGCCCGCGACGTTTTCCACAATCTCGCCCCAATTGCGCCGATGCAGCTTGGCGCCGCCTTCACCGGATGAACTAACAAAGGCGATAGCGAGACGCGGTTCATACGCCATCGCCACCAACGTCGCTTTGCCATAACGCGAGTGACCTTCGAGGCCAACCTGTTTGGCGTCCACTGCTTTATCGGTCTCGAAATAATCCAGCGCGCGGCTCGCGCCCCAGGCCCAGGCACGAAGCGAACCCCAATCATCGACCTTGCGCGGCTGTCCTTTATTACTGAGGCCAATTATGCCACTGGTCAAACCCGCGCCGTTGTCGGCCTGAATGCTATTCGGGACCAGGCTGGCATAACCCCAGCCCTTAGCCAGGACTTGTTGTTGCCATGTTGGCCCAGGCAGTGCGGCGGTACCGGAGGGCGGCGCCGGAGGACGGAAGCCCGTGGGAAAGACGAAGGCGAACTCCATGATTACTGGAACTGGACCGGCTGCATTGGCAGGCGTGGTCAGGGTCAACTGAATGTCAACCGTAATCTGTGGGTATGATGAATTATCAACATGGCCCACCAGCCTCCTGGTGATCACCGGAACGTCACCATTCTTTTCATTGGTCGTGCTGATGACTTCCCACTTCACTTTCGGTGTGACCTTTGGAACTCGACCATAGATCTCTCTGTCGAAGTCCTCCACAATTTCCGGTCGCCTCTGCTTCCACCACGCCCTGGCTGAGCCGACTCTCTTGCCGTTCTTCAATACCAGCGGGTCAGGCAGTTCTGGATATGGATTAGCCTTCGCCTCATCGTAGTTGGCCGCGTTCGGTGCGTCGGCATTTCTACCATCAGCTCCCGGTCGCAATGAAGTGATCTTAAGCAACGCCATCATTCGCTGATGATCCTGCTGAGTAGCGGTTTGCTGGGCCAATTGTTGTGCGCTTGGCAACCCCTGGTGCGGCTGCGCAACGAACCGAGAGACAAGAGTCACTAAGAGCATTGAAACTGAAATTAGCAGCGCGAGTGTTCGGTTCATCTGGCCCGTCGCCTTCGCTCAGTTAGCTCACCCCTGTTACCGCCTATCGGAACTTCCCTGATTGTTCATTTCGTCGTTACTTCGAGCTTCGCCGTCTGGTACTTTGCTGAACTTGTTCCCACCATGATTTCGAACCAGCCGGGCTCGACTATCCGATTCATATTGAGATCTAAAAATGAAAGCTTGTCAGGCGTGATCACAAACTCGACCGTCTTACTCTCGCGGGGAGATAAAGAGATGTGCTTGAAGTCCTTTAACTCCATGACTGGACGAGTCACGGAACTGACGAGATCATGAATGTAGAGCTGCACGATCTCATCACCCGGGCGCTTGCCGGTGTTGGTCACAGTGACCCTTACTCTTGCCTCTCCGGCAGGCCCGATCTGCGACGGGCTGACTTTCAGATTCGAATATTCGAAGGTTGTGTAACTCAGACCATAGCCAAATGGAAACAGCGGCTCCTTGCTGGTGAACAGGTATCCGCGCTTCGCGGTTGGCTTGCGATTGTAAAAAGCGGGCAACTGCCCGACGGAACGCGGGACGGTTATCGGAAGTTTGCCGGCCGGGTTGTAATCGCCGAAGAGCACGTCAGCGACTCCGATCCCAGTCTCTTGCCCGAGGTAAAACCCCTGAAGGATGGCCGGCACTTTCTCGGCAATGTAATTGGCCGAAAGCGGTCCACCGCTAATGAGCAGAACGATTGTCGGTTTGCCTGTTTGCAACACGGCTCTAACCAGATCGTTCTGCCTTCCAATCAGATCCAGACTATCGCGATCACCGAGATGATTGTCAGCCCAGCCTTCTTTGTTCGTATCTTCGTTGCCGCCCAATACCAGGATGGAAACGTCGGCTGCCCTGGCGACTTCGACAGCCTGCGCGATTAGCTTGCTATCTTCCGCCGGATCGCTAAGGTGCGCAGTATCGGCCCACCAGTTACCACCCTCCTTCGTGATCTTGCAGCCTTCAGCGTAGGTGACCTTGACCCGCCCACGCAGCTTATCGGTGATTCCCTGAAGCACACTGATGCCGCGGCCGGGATTGTCGCTATACCCACCCAGATGCGCCCGGTCAGCATTTGGCCCAATTACGGCAATTGACTTTAGCCCGGACCGATCAAGTGGCAAGAGGTTGTTTTCGTTCTTCAGGAGAATGATGGAGCGCCGCGCGGCGTCGGCCGCTAGTTCACGATGTTCCTGCGAATTCGTTACTTTCACGGTGCGTTCGGGCTCAACGTACGGATTCTCGAACAGTCCAAGCAGGAACTTGAGCCTCAGATTCCGCGCCACTGCCTTATCGATCATGGCTTCCGAGACCTTGCCGTCTTTCACAAGCTGGATGAGCAATGGGTAGCAGTCAGGATCAGGCAACTCGATGTCAACGCCGGCTTCAATGGCCAGTTTCGCCGCTTCTGTTTTGTCGGCGGCGACATGGTGCAGGTCCTGCATCTGGGGGATGGCGTAGTAGTCGGAAACCACGTTACCCTGAAAGCCCCATTCCTGACGCAGCACCTTCTCGAGCAGCCATTTGTTTGCGTGCGAGGGCACGCCGTCGATCTCGTTGTAGGAGGCCATCACACTCATGATGTGTCCTTCGGTCACCGCGGCCTGAAAACTTGGGAGAAAAACTTCGCGCAAGATCCTTTCTGAATAATTAGCCGGAGCGATATTCGTGCCGCCCTCAGGCTGGCCGTGCGCGGCGAAGTGCTTCGCAGTGGCAATGATGTGATCGCCCTCGATCGTCGGCCCGGTCCCCTGCAAGGCTTTGACTACCGCTACCGCCATGCGTGAGACAAGGTAAGGATCCTCGCCATAGGTCTCGTCGGTTCTACCCCAACGCGGCTCGCGGGCGACATCGAGATTTGGGCCCAACACCTGGTGGCTGCCACGCGCTCTTGTTTCCAACGCGCCTGCTGTAAATACCCTGGTGACGAAATCCGGATCCCAACTGCTGGCGAGAGCCAGCGGCTGAGGGAAGCTGGTGCTGCCCTGGGCCATGTGACCATGCAGGATTTCGTCGTGGAGAATCGCCGGTATTCCGAGCCTGGTATTCTCGATCAGCCACTTCTGCACTGCGTTAGCAAACATAGCTCCCTCGCGGGGAGACAGGCGTTCACGCTGTCGGGCGATCTGCCCGATTCCGTTTTTTAAAACTTCGCGAGCCTTTTCAGGAGAGAATTCTCCGCGGCTGGTTGAAAAATCCGTCTGCGGTTTAACCTGCGGCCGCGCCTGCCAAAGGCAAATCAGTTGCGCGATTTTCTCTTCCAGAGTCATGCGACTGATAAGATCGTTTACGCGCTGATCAACCGGCAAATTCGGGTTCTTGTAGTCAGCCAGGGTCGCCTGTGACTGAGTAAAACTTCCCGTCATGACAGCCCACACCATTACAACGCCAGCACAAAGCGATTTAATCAGTCGCCGGCGTTTTAGCGAACGCACAGGAAGAAATGCGAACATGGTCATCAAGCTATCTCTCCTCTAAA
>DASWDX010000568.1:0-5237 GCA_036395055.1 Pyrinomonadaceae bacterium
TCTCAAGGCCGGTGAGATCTTCATCGGCAAGTTTTTCCAGATCGATGAGTTCATTTCGAGCGTTTTTCAGCGCTCGAATTACTTCGTCGAGTTTCAAATGAGCCGCTTTAGCATCGCGGTCCTGCGTATTCTGAATGAGAAAGACCATCAGGAAAGTAACAATGGTCGTTACCGTATTGATAATGAGCAGCCAGGTATCCGAATAATTGAACACCGGGCCGGTTAGTGCCCAAATGACGACGATGAGAATCGCGCCCGCAAAAGCCCACGCGCTACCCAGGACCAATGACGAGCGCCGTGCAAAAAGCCGAAAGGCATCGCTCACCACACAAAAGAAGTCTCGCGATTCTTCCTGTTGCTTAAGTTTTTCCTTCTGCGTTGCTATTGCCATAATATTGTAGTCGGCTAGGCGCAAGCCGTGTAGCAGCGCCATACCTGCCGCGCAAGCAGCTGCGAAGCCGTACATCCGGCGGCCTGCGGTCGACTGTCCTCTAACGACGGAAGATCAAACCCAGCACGAAACCGACTCCGAGCGCAGTAAAGACCGCCTTCGTCGGGTTCTCGCGTACGTATTGCTTGCTCTCGTCCTGAAAACTGCGGGCGCGATGGAGCGCATCGTCCCATACTTCTTTCCCACGCTCGCGATATTCATCGGCCATTGCGCCTGCGGCTGAGCGGAGATCTTCCGCCGCTTTGCGCGCATGCGTCACGCCACGCCTTGCTTCTTCTTTCGCCTGCGGCGGAACCGCCGTACCTTGCTTCATTTGATTTTCGTCACCCATAGAATTCTCCTATCTTCATGCTTTCGGTGCTGATGCTTCGCTGACGGTGCTGATATCCTCAGCGCCAACAGTTTTGAAAATGTGCTTCGCCCGATCAACGTCTTCGCTTTCGTCCGTATGCACGGCGATCAAGTAATTCCCCTTTTTCAACTTCTCGTCATACCGCTTTGCCTCGATCTCCGGAATACCGAGACCGATCAGACCACCGACGACACCGCCGGTCGCTGCTCCCACGGCAGCGCCACTAAGCGCCGCCATAATCGGACCCGCGGCGATAAAGGGACCGACGCCGGGAATCGCCAAGGCCCCAATTCCTGCCAGCAATCCGACCACGCCGCCGGTGGCGCCACCAGTAGCTGCACCTGTTGTTGCGCCCTCCGGCGCCTTTGTCGCCTTAACGTGACCGACGTCACGCGTGCCGCCAGTGTCAGGCGTTAGCACTGAAATTTCCGAGGTTGCGAAGCCTTGACCTTGGAGCTGCTGGACAATTCGTTCAGCCTGGCCGTGTGTAGTTGCAATACCGAATACTGATTTAGACATAATCATTTTCTTTCGTTTGTGTGTGGTTGTTTGTTAGTTCGATCCTTTGACGTCGAGTTGATTGTCGATCTGGGCGCCGCCAGCCGCTGATCTTGCAAGCTGATCGATTTTTGCTTTTTCTTGCGCAGTCTTTACGGGTCCGCGGAGTGTAACGTGGCCGTTGGCGGTAATGACTTTAATGTTCTTCGCAGTCATTGAAAGCTCGCCGTCTTTCATCAGCGCCTGCCGGATAGCCTGCGTGGTTTTTAAATCCGCAGAACTGTTTGACTGGTCACCAGAAGTCTTGGTTTCACCGGAGCGATCGCGCTCGTTTGTTGCTGTGTTATCGGGTTTCGCCTTCTCATTGCCAGCCAACGCCGCTAGGCTAACTACGCTGAGACAAATTAATGCTAGTAAAGTTCGTTTCATGGGTCCTTTAGTTTGAGTTTGTGGGGGCGGGTATTAGAAATCGCAACCAGCACGCCCACCGGTTTTATTTATTTAGCCCTGATGTTGATCACAGATTTGGCCAGGTTGGTTAGCTTTTTGTCTGTATCTGATTCTTCAGTCAAGGTAGTCTGGAGTAACTGCGCGCCATCCGGATCCCCTAGTAACTCGGCGTATGTCCGAGCGCAGCCATAACCCGCCATCTCATAGTGCTCAACGCGCTGCGCCGCAGCAATTAGCCCGGCATCGCGCACTTCCTCCTCAGCATCTTCTTTGATCATCTCGTCTCCCTCTTTAAGCACACCCTCCATGCCCTCACACTTGGGGCCCCGGGTCGACTCATCATGGCTCGTTAAAATCTTTTCAAGACGCGCCACGTGTTCCTTCGTCTGCTCGAAATGTTCTTCGAACCCAGCAGCAAGCTGTTTGTTAGTAGCGGCCTTAACCATTTTCGGCAGCGCTTTGATAATCTGCTTCTCCGCGCTGTAGAGGTCTTTCAGTTCTTGAATGTATAGGTCTTTGAGTGTTTCTAGTTTCATATGTGTGGATTTAGTATTGTTGGTGTTACCCTTGTCTTCGCAGAAGCGACCTAGCTCCCGACATTTTTATGTGCAACCCCGCAGCAGAAAGATCAGGAGCAAAATCGGAATCGGAATTCCGAGAAGGCAAAGTAGGATGTACCCAGTCGCCCCAGCTTGTTTGATTCTTTTTGCTAAACGCATCTTAGATTCCTTTCGTGAAGTTATGGATTCAGAACTCTTCCGGTACGCAGGAATCTGCTTTTATTAATGAGAACGCACAATCGGGGCGACGGATGAGCGTCTAATCAGACATAATCCTATGCCACGTGACGATTGCCTTAGGGCGCACGCTGTTCCGGCGAGGGAACCGTTGCTACACTTGTGTTACACAACACAAGCCCGCTGCGCTCTTCCCAAACTATGCTCGCGGTAGTCGTGATGTTCCTAAAGCAGTTCACTTTGTTGCTCGTCGATCATGCTTAGGGAATTACGCGCCGTCCTCGTCATGGAGTCTTACGGGTGGCGTGCTTTGCATCTTTTGACGGCCACCGCGGAGAGCAGCCGCGTAATAGGTTACCCACAAGAAAATGAAATTCGAATCATGACACTACGTAAGATATGCATTTTATTATCCCTCCTCGCATGGTTGTTAGTCGCGGTGAGTTGTAATCACAGCGTTGTTACAGCATCGAAATTGACGCTCAGCAATTACGATCAAATCACCACCGGAATGACCAAGGCGCAGGTGGAAGGAATTCTTGGGCCGCCGACTACAGTCGAAACGAAGGATATGATGATCTTTAAGAAAACAACTTACCGGTACGAAGATGGCAAGAAATTCGCCATGTTCACATTCAAGAACGACGAGCTAGATAGTAAGGAAGGAAATCTTCAGCGCGTACCGTGATGGTCGAGCGCGCGCGCTATGGCATTGGATCCTAGTGTCTCTTAAAACGGCGGAACCTTCGTTACTGGCACGGTTTTTCTGCAAATATGAACGGAGACAAAGTGCGCTGGTTCCTTTTCATCCTAGGGTCGTTAGCAACCTTCAGATTGAGCCATCTGTTTACGAAGGAGCGCGGTCCGTTTGCTGTTTTTGAGCGTCTTCGCAATGCAATGCCAGGTGGACGGGGCTCGGCTAAGGAATGGCTCAGCTGCCTCTTCTGCTTTTCCTTGTCTGCAAGCGCGCTAGTTTGCCTGATTCTTTGGCTGGGAAGAATGAATCTCAGCTGGGAGGAATGGGTGCTGACTTGGCTCGGCTTTAGCGCTGTCACGTTGATAATAAATCAGGCGCTTATGTTTCAAAAATGAAACGATAAGAGCGCCAAGGCTGTAACACGCCATGCCACCCTCCTGTCCCTAGAGAAAGTCGATGCCAGAAAAAAAAGTCGATCTGCACGGCAGCGCACCAGGCAAACATAAGGTCGCGCTGCTTTTAATCGACGTCATCAACGATTTTGACACCGTTCTGCGCCTGACGTCCACCTTTAACTCGCGTTAGCTCCGGATTATGCCGCGCGAAGAAACTTAAAAATAGCGCGCTCGACCGCCCGGAGATTGATATGGTCCGGTGTCTTGAGCGCGTCGGCGAGTCCGACAATTTGTCTTCCACCCAGGTAAGCTTCGACGATGGCTGGATGCACATAACATTTGCGGCAAATGGCAGGAGTATTGCCAAGAAGGTCTGCTACCGCGCAAATGGCTGTCTTAATGTTCGTCTTTGCCTGTTTCTGGCTTTCAAATTTCTCCTGCAGATTGAGTGCAATCGCCGCCAGCAGCGTTCCAGCCCAGGTGCGGAAATCTTTCGCGGTAAAATTTTGTCCAGAGATTTCGCGCAAATAATCGTTCACATCCTGCGATGTTACGTCGCGCACCTCGCCATTATTGACGTATTGGAATAGATTCTGACCCGGCAAATCCTGGCATTTCGAAACAATTTTCGCGATACGCCGGTCAGTCACATCGACTTCGTGTTGGCGTCCGCTCTTTCCACGAAAGCGAAAGCGTAGCTGTGGTCCATCCACCTTCACATGCCGATTCTTCATGGTGGTTAAGCCGAACGATTTGTTCTCGCGCGCGTATTCTTCATTGCCAATCCGTATAAAAGTCCGCTCCAGCAGTTGTACAATGGTCGCGACCATTTTTTCTCGCGGCACACCGGGCAATTTTAGATCCTTGGCAACTCGCCGTCGGATTTTTGGGAGCGCTTTGGCGAAATCGGCCAGCCTTTCGAACTTATTTTCATCCCGCAGCTCGCGCCAACGCTCATGATAACGGTATTGCTTCCGCCCGCGCGCATCGCGACCCGTCGCCTGAATATGGCCGGTTGGAGAGGGGCAAATCCAAACATCCGTCCACGCTGGCGGAATTGCCAGACGTTTGATTCGGAGGAGACGTTGTTCGTCGCGGATTCGTTTGCTTTGCGTATCTAAATACTCGAAATCGCCATCGCGCGCCCTGCGCGTGTAGCCCGGACGATCATCGCTAACGTAGTGCAGACCAGCTTCCTCCGCCGCCTCTGCCGACTCAATAGTGACACTCGCTTCGACTTCCTTCCCGTTACCGGTCTTTGTCCCAGGCGCCCCCATTAGAAAAACATCACTGCTAGCTGTTTGTGCCGTCAAACACTTCAAGGACTGCCCGCATCCGTTCAGCTTCGATTCGCTCAATTTGTTGTTCCGCGCGACGCTGTAACTCCTCGAAGTCACAGCCGTACAGCTGTGTCAAATTCGCCGCGACGAGCGAGCGCCACATCAGTTTCTTTCCGGTAACTCCCATGATTATTCCTTCCAACGTGAGTACCAATCCCAGGCGGCCCGGCTCATCGCCTGCGATTATCAATCGCGCCCGGCCAGCTTTTTCCGCAACCCATGCGCCTGCCTTGCGGACATTGCTTTCTTCGATGCCAAGAGAACGCATCACCTCGCGTAACTTTTCCTGATCTGCTCGGATTTCGGCTTCGATATCC
>DASWDX010000569.1:0-5091 GCA_036395055.1 Pyrinomonadaceae bacterium
CGCTTCGCTCGTATCAACACCGTTAACGTGAGCGTGTGCATAAACAGAGCGGACAAAGGCGACATGGAGTGTGTCGGGAAGCCGAATGTCATCGACGTAATGCGCGAGACCCTTGATCAGCCGCGGATCTTCGGTTCGCTTTATTCGTTGTCCCACGAATTTAGTCATGATTCCTCCCAGCTCGAGCTTCGTCTTGGACCTTCGATTTGGTGTTATTGTCGATCCGAGAAACGCTACGACTGGGGCCTAAGCGCCCACAACTGAGGATCAAAACCCCAAAGACCGGAGATCAAAGATTGAATCACCAGTGCCACACCTGATCGTGCTGATAAAAGCAGCCTGGAGCGTCGGCCTCTGAACTAGGCGCTCGGCTTCTTCGCGGCATACTCAACTGCTTCGACGATGTGTTGATAGCCGGTGCAGCGGCAGAGATTGCCTTCCAGCCCGTGCCGTATTTCTTCGCGCGAAGGGTTGGCATTGCGGTCAATGATTTGGGTAGCCGCTAATATCATTCCCGGCGTGCAGTAACCACACTGCAACCCGTGGCGTTCCCAGAATCCTTCCTGCATTGGATGAAGCTCACCGTTCTTCACGAGGCCTTCGATAGTCGTGATTTCTGCGCCATCTGCTTGCACGGCGAGCATGGTGCACGACTTAACGGCCTGGCCGTCGAGCAAAATGGTGCAGGCTCCGCACAGCGAAGTCTCGCAGCCGATATGTGTGCCGGTCAGGCCAAGCACATCTCGCAGGTAGTGGACCAGCAACAGACGCGGTTCCACCTCATGATGGTGGCCGACACCGTTGACACTGATGCTGATAGCTCTTTTCATAGCTACCTCACTTCTTGATTTGGTTTGCAGGAAGGCGAAATCGGTTTTGGTTTAGAGTCCAGGTTTTAGCTTGTCGCCTGCCGGCATTAATAAGCTAAAGATCCTACTCTAAACTTTGAATTCACTTGACCCAGTTGTCTGAATTCAGATCGAATTTTTATTCCAGTTCACAGCGAAAGTCAATAATCGCAAGAGTCCGTGTAGACTCAAACAGTCGCTTTGTGTATCTGTCTTTTCAGACGATGAATGGTTCTCCGCGCTACCTTCAGTTGTGCGTGGTCATGCGCCGTCAACGCCTCGTCTCTCTTCTTCTTCATCTCCCTAATGCGCGCCTTGATCGACGCTTTGTCTACGCCCACCACGTCATGGTGTTCATGCTTGATGCCGAGGGCTTTTGAAAGGGCAACCAGCAGGTGCTCTTTGTTCAGTTGCGTGTAGCCTTGCAAGGCTTCGTGTTCGTTTCCTTTCGCAATATCTCGCAACTCAGCGACGGTTTTGTGTTTCAACTGTTCGAAGGTGTAGTCCATTGGAGATAGTCCTCTTCAAATTGGCTGAAAAAGAAAATGATTTTGTTGGAAGCGGAAGGTAGCATAAAACTTCAGTGGCCATTGTGACAAGGGAGAATCAGATCAACCTGGTCACACGCTGGGCCGGTTCCAGGTGTCGCGATTCTTTCGGTTCGTACTTTTTGGCGGATTTCTTTGCGACCCTAGCGGTTTCTGCTGATTATTTTACGGCAAGGCTTGCAAAGAACTCACAAAGGGAACGCAAAACCAGGGCAGGCGCGAACCAGACCCTTAAAGCCGCGTGAGTTGATTAATGCGCTCGCGCAAGGCCTCTACATAACGATTCATGGTGTCTTCATAGTAGTTTGCCGCTCGAAACGCGTCGCGTAGTTGATCGTCGGTCAACTGCGACAGTAGAGATCCGATCCAACGAGCGTGCGCTACAGGAATGCCCCGCATAGCCTTTTCCTTTTTGACTTCGCCACGGTAATACGGCGGGTAGAATATGCTGAGGTGCCCCAGCTTCGTGGGCCGGGTATCGTAGTCAAACTCGACCGCTCCATCTTCGACGCCCATCACGAAGCGAGTAGAAAGAAAATCTTCCAGATCGTTCTTGGTCCGTTTTCCACCAAGGCCTCCTGCACGACCGAGTGTCGCACCAAGATCGGTAACATAATGATGCGCTTCTCGTCTGCCCGGCTGCGAAGCCACCACATAAAAGACTTGATTATTGTCCTGTCGCGCGTCGAAGTTGTTGAGCAGAACCATTAGTACTTTCAGCCCGCTCAACTCCTGTGTTCCGTTGAAAGGATTGTTTTGCCAGTCCCAGCTTGGTCCCTTCCTCAAATGTATTCGCTTTGGCTCAAATCGTGCGCCTCTCACTATGCCACCCTCCGCTACGTAATCTCGACCACGGGACAGCCGGGGCATGTTTTGAATTTCTGCCTGATCGAAGTAGTAAGCCTCTTCAGCAAAATAGCCGACTGACCAAACAAGGCGAGTTGCTACAGTTTCCGCTTGTGCTTCTTCGCCAAGTTTCACAGTCCATTCAATACCGCGCGCGTCTTTAACAGTAAACTTCGGCGACTCACCTTTCTTGCCCTCTTCGATAAATGTGAAAGGAGGTAGGGGAGCGAGCTCAGGCGAACCTGGTCCATGGAACAGGTTGCGTGATTTGATGTCGCCCGGGTCGCGCCACAGAATGGGTTTCGCTCCGGATGAATGTCGTGGTCTTTGTGGATACGCGGGTTGCGCGAGCGACAGATACAAAATCGGTAAGAGCAGGGTCACCAAGATTAGTCTTGCCGGATTTATTTTTGCAGCAATTACCTTTGCTGAGACTAACCTTGCGGGTAAAGACATACGACCTCCTCCGATCGATCAGTAGTTTGCGGAGGCTGGGGCGAGTCTCACGCTTGCCCTGGTCCAGCCTCCCCTCCAGTGAAGTCGAGGGAAGCGCTTGCTTGCTATGCGTGCGGTGTGCCAGACCGGTAGCTAGCGGATAAATTATCCGTTTGCCCAAAATCAGTTCCAGCTTTTGGATAGCCAGAGCCATCTGTATTGTTGACGTACAGCTTTCCGATCCTAAATGAATACATCGTCCGTCGCCTTGGGCGCTCATTGAGTTGCGCCAGGATTGTCTTTCAATTGCCTTAGCGTTTCGTCATGCGTGAACGTTGTTTCATTAATCGCTCATGAACTAATGCGCGTGCCCCACTGGTTGTTTGGCTGTTACTGGCATCGTGTTTGCGTTTTTTGAGAGCATGAAACGAATAGCTAAAGTATGCACAGTCGGCGCGGCTGTGTTCGTAGTGTTTTCTTTGACGACATTATTGCACTCCCCGGTCGGAGCTCAGGAGAAGGTGGTAGACAAAATCGCTGCCGCAGCTCAACCTGCGATTTCACCGGCTGAAAAGAAAGCAATTAAAGGATTCGAGCAGCGTGTCAAGCGATATGTAAAGCTACGCGAGAGCGTAAAAGGAAAGTTGCCGAAACTTTCCCGGGACAGCACGCCTGAACAGATAGCAGCCTTCGAGAAAGCTTCTGTAGAAGCCCTCAGAGCGGCGCGAGCCAATGCAAAGCCAGGCGATTTGTTCACGCCGGACGTTGCGAGCTCCATTCGCACAACGTTGAAAACTGAATTCAAACCGACTGAGAAAAAAGAAATACGTAAGGTGGTGCTGGACAAGGAAACTAATATTCCGGTGCCGCTGAAAGTCAATTATCCCTACCCCGACCAGAAGGAATTTGTGGAAATGCCTCCGGCTCTGCTTTTGAAGCTTCCTGAGTTGCCTAAGCAGGTGAAGTATCGCTATGTAGGACGCAACCTAATGCTAGTGGACACTGATAACAATCTGATTATTGACTACCTGCTTGATGCGCTGCCTTAGAGAGAAAAGAAGCGTACCGGGGCTTGAAGGATAGGAGGACACACACATGCGACGGATTCTCACCTTAGTTCTAACCACTGCACTGATAGTTTTCAGCGGTTTCAGCAACCAGAACTTTGCTCAGGGTCTGGCTTCGAACAGTGCCAAGGTAACTTCGCGACCGGCGTCGGCATTAAAGTTAAGCCTGCCGTTGAAAGAGGGCTCAGTTCGCTTCGCCGTAATTGGGGACACCGGTTCCGGCACAGACAAGCAACAACAAGTAGCCGACACGATGCTTCAATATCGGTCCGCATTTCCATTCGATTTTGTTTTGATGATGGGCGACAACCTTTATGGTAGCGAGAAACCGCAGGATTACCAGACGAAATTCGCAAACGTCTACCAAAAGCTGATGGACAATAAGGTTAAGTTTTATGCGACGCTGGGAAATCATGACCAGCCGAATGAGCGCTTCTACGAAAACTTCAATATGAACGGTAAGGAGTATTACCGGTTCACGAAGGGCAATGTTGCATTCTACTCGCTTAACAGTAACTACATGGACAAGAAACAGCTCAAGTGGCTGGAAGACGAATTAGCAAAGGACACGTCAGAGTGGAAAGTCGCTTTCTGCCACCATCCTCCTTACTCTTCGGCGAAGAAGCACGGCTCCGACAACCAGATTCGTAACGTGCTTGAGCCGTTGTTTGTAAGGTACGGTGTGAATCTTGTCTTGACCGGTCACGACCACGTCTATGAACGCATCAAACCGCAAAAAGGAATTTATTATTTTGTGTCAGGCGCGGGCGGTCAATTGAGATCGGGAGATGTTAAGCGAGGTTCGGCACTGACTGATAAGGCTTTCGATCAAGACATGCACTTCATGCTGATCGAAGTTGCCGGTGACCAATTGTACTTTCAAGTGATTTCGCGCACCGGTCAAACTGTGGATGCGGGAGTGCTGCCTAATCAGAAAAAGAAATCATAACCAACGAGCATTTAGCCCAATATCTGTCCCAGATGCTTCTTCATGTGCTCGACGTAGTCGCGCATGAACCAATCCAACGTAACCGGTTCATCCTCACTAAGACTATCCGAGGCGATTTGATGGAGGTTGTGCCTGTAGCGTAACTTCAGGCGCGTCTCCTCAGGGATGAGGGACATCAAATGCAATATGTGCTGGTTGTATAATTTCCAAAGCTGGACCAGCTCGGGCCAGGGTTCGCCCTTATAATCCTGCACCCGAACCCAGCCCTCCTGCTCGTATCCGGCAAAGATTAGATCGTCACTAAATTGCGCGCGCACAAATCGCTGATGGTTGTTGGAAGCAGAGTCGATCAAGTGGCCGATGATTTCCTTCGGCGACCATTTACCGGCGGCTCTGGG
>DASWDX010000570.1:0-3791 GCA_036395055.1 Pyrinomonadaceae bacterium
TCGGTGAAACCATCCTCGCCGGGCCGCCCGACGTGATACATGATCTCGTTGCGGCGGTCCTCGACGATCGCTTTGCGAATCCTTAAAGCAATGTCGTCGAGCGCTTCGTTCCAGCCGACGCGCTCCCATTTTCCTTCGCCGCGTTTGCCGATGCGCCTGAGCGGATAAAGAATGCGATCGGGATCTTGTATCTGGTTTAGTGTTGCCGGGCCTTTCGCGCAGTTGCGGCCGCGCGATCCGGGGTGCTCAGGATTGCCTTCAAACTTCTGCACCTCGCCGGTGACTTTGTCGATGTAAGCAAGCAGACCGCAGGCGGATTCGCAGTTAAAGCAGGTGGTCGGCACGAGTGAGTAATGCCGCTCCTTGCGCCGCGGCCACGCCTGCGAATCAAGCTCAGTCCAGTTGTCCCAACGCTCCTTTGGCGGAAACGCCGCGAGATGACTCCGGCTCGGGCCGGGATAGAAGGTTTCGTTATTCTTGGTCACGACTCTTGGTTCGTGATTCGAACCCGAATCATGCCGGGCGAAATCACACTAAATGCATTCACGAACTCCCCTCCTCGCTCGTGCAGAGCCTGGGCGACTAACTCAGCTTGCGTTTGATTGGAAAGGCCTGCGAGACGAATCAATACCACACCCCGGTGTATCAGGTTCTGTCGATAGGTTAATTCGCCGAAGTCTTTGTCGACAGTAAGTAAAATACCTTCTTGTTCATTCGCTTTCCGAAGAACTGTCTCATCGGGAATCCCCGGTTCCATCTCTGCAATGTAGGCCACATCGTGGCCATCTTGGCGCAAGCGCTCGACAATCTGCCTGCCGACGCTCTCATCGGCCAACAGGTTCATGCTGCCTTCCCAGGAACTGGGTAAATGACGTCAGCTTTAAGAACCTTTGCAGCAAAATCGAGCGCCGCTAGGACCGCTTCTCTGGTCAGGCGAGGATGCGCGTCAAGAATTTGCTCGACGCTTTCACCTGCCGCGAGCTTTTCCAAAATCAGCTCGACGGTTATGCGCGTACCTGCGATGACTGGCTTGCCCATCATTATCGAGGGATCAGATTGGATTAGATTATTCATAGTGCCGTACCTGAAGTTAACAACTGCTTCTCCTCAGCCCGCTGCCTTACTACTAATGTTCATTTGGCATAGCTTACAGTTTCTCCTCGCCGACTGGGTCGCCAAAATCCACTTCTGGATGTCGATTCGTCTTCGTCACGCCTGTGAGAAGATCTATTAACGTAGACTCTCGATCACGCTCGCGCCGTGCTCGCAGTTCTCTCATGACCTGTTCACCGTCGATCGGCTGCACCTTGCCGTCACGGATTTCCTGCATCCGCCTTTCAGCTTCTTCGCCCAAAATTGCGTCAATTCTCTTCTGATTCTCGTTGTCGAGGCTTTCGAGCAAATGACCGGCGAGCATTGCGCGTGCGCCCGGCGAAAGTGACAGGGGGACGCTTAAGATCTCATCAAAGTTCTCTGACATTTCTTTTTCAGCCTCCTTAAGTAAGGATTTTACGCCTCGTCACCACAGAAGTTCTACGCCAGCGGCACTGACTGCCCTGCCTGCACGTAAGCATTCTCGTAAAGCATCATTCCCACTAATGCCAGCGGCGCACCGGCCACGCCGAGCGCTGGATTCACGTAACTTAATAGCGCCAGCCACGGCAACAGTCCGCCTACCAGCGAGAGCGCCATGCCAATCCAGAAGTCGCTTTTGTAACGACCGCGTACCATTTCCCAAATTGCAAGTCGTGCATGAGCTGTCCCGTGGGTAAGTGAAACCTCGCCCCAGATCATAAGCAGGTGAAACAGGCTCGTGATGGCAACTGACCAGATCAAAGCAAGCACTGGAGTAGTCGTTACAATACGAGAGTTGAGAACATCCTGAATGGCTATGCCTTCTGTCCAAGTCGCGATCAATAACAGAACGGCTGACCCAAGCAGCAAAGCCTGCACAAGCAGATGCGGCGGCAGCAAAGGGTTTTGCCACATGTCGCGCGCCTTCGCCTGCGAAAATAGATAGGCAGTGTAGATGGCGGCCAGGATTGACAACGGGATTCCCGGAACCAGCAACCATCTTTGCAACGATAGTGAGCCCAACCAACTGCCGATGAAATGCAATGCGAGCACCAGGCTGTAGCCGGCTATGATGAATGCGCCTTTCACCAGCCAACTGCGCCACTGCGGCCGCGTAAAAATAAGATAGAAACGCTCGGGATGTTCGAGGTCCCAAATCAACAACCCGCCCGTGATTGCCAGGAACGCTCCTGACAGGATCGGTGTTGCCCAGAGCCACAGAACGCTCTGGTCACGAAGAAAGCCGAACAACACCAATAGAGCAGCGACGAGATACACACCAGCCGCAATTCCTTTGGTCCAGGTGTAAAGACTAACCTTCCAGTCCCAGGGAATCGCGTGCGCGACATCGTAGGACAGCAGCGCCGCCGCCGAGCTATTGTTGTAGTTTGGACTGCCCGAGACTACTTGAGCTGAGTTCTCCTGTTGTTCGCTCCACATGAACAAGCCGCCATCTGGGCGCCGCGCAGCGAGCGGATCGAGCGTGGCCTGGTGCGCGCCTTTGTAAAATAGTTTTGGCAGCGTCTCCTTCTCGGGACGCCGAACTGCGACGACTTCACGATTGACGATGCGCGACACGTAGGAATCGGTATCGTTCAGGTCGCCAACCAGAATTGCCTGCGTCGGGCAGACGACCACGCAGGCAGGTTCGAGACCCACGTCGATGCGGTGTGCGCAGAAGTTGCACTTCTCGGCGGAATGGTCTTCGGGGTTGATGAAGATTGCATCGTAAGGACAGGCGGCCATGCAGGCCTTACAGCCGATGCAAATCGATTTGTCGAAATCAACGATGCCGTCCGCACGCTTGAACATCGCGGTGGTGGGGCAGGCGGTAACACACGGCGCATGCGCGCATTGATTGCAGCGCGTGACCTGATGTGCGCGTCGCACCTGAGGAAAGACGCCGACCTCGACGTGCTTGACATAGGTCCGCGTTACCGAGAGCGGGACCACATTCTCCGACTTGCACGCCGTGGTGCACGCGTGGCAGCCAATGCAACGCGTCTGGTCAATGACTTTAGCCCACTTAACCGCGCGGTTCTGTGGTTCTTCGAGCATGAAAGCTCCGGCTAACCGATTTTGGCGAGAGCGAACTATATCACCGCAAAGAAGCAAAGAAAACAAACGCATTTAACCCACCATCGTTTGAAACACTGGACGCGGCATTGACAAATGCAGATAGGCATAAGAAATTAGGCCTGGAGTATTTGTTGCCTCTCACTAATTGCTGATACGGTTGGTTCGGAGGTTTATCGATGCGTCTTATTCTTTCATTTTTTGCTATTGGAGTTTTTGGTCTTGGCGTTTTGACCGCTTGCAATTCCGCTGAATGGAAAAGCGCCAAAACATCACCAGTCGCCCCCGTGGCGCCGGCAACGGCCCCCCCGCCCGCCGATGGAGCACGCCGCGTTACCACGGCTGAGCTGAAGGATCTGTTGGATAGGAACGAGGCAATGGTCATCGATGTTCGCAATGAGGCGTCTTATAACGCTGCGCACATCAAAGGAGCGAAGCTGATTCCTGAGGCTGAGGTCGTAAAACGCGTTGATGAGCTGCCGAAGGACAAGTTAATAGTTACCTACTGCTCTTGACCAAACGAACATACGTCCGCCCGTGCGGTGGTCGAACTGAAAGCAAAGGGTATCGAAAACGCCGCGGCGCTGCTCGGTGGTTTCGCCGCCTGGCAAAACGCAGGTCTCCCCGTAGATAGCAACGCG
>DASWDX010000571.1:0-5033 GCA_036395055.1 Pyrinomonadaceae bacterium
CCACTCGAATCGCTACACAGCCGTAAAGAAGATCTCGGCGGCACGCTTCGATTGACGGTACGCAACGTTCTTGCTGCTGACGCCCTTGGTGAGTTTTCGCTGCAACCTCAGCAAAGCGTCGTCCGTGCTGTCTTTGTGCCTTTGAGCTTGCTGCAAAAGGAAATCGATCAACCTGATAAGGTCAACCTGATATTGATTTCGCAACCCCGCAACGCAACTGAACCGGCCGAAGCAAGCGCTAACACAGAGGTAGTCGAGGAGATATTGAAAAAGCGAACCTCGCTGGAAGACTTCGGCATTAAGTTACGACCGATCGCTGAACAGCCAGGCATCTCACTAGAACACGATAGCAAGGTAATCAGTGCTTCACTTGCAAAGATCTCCAGCGAAACTGCGACAGCCTTGTCACTTCGCCCGATGCCGATCCTTTCCTATCTTGCTAACAGTATTAGTGCCGGCGGACGCTCTATTCCTTACTCACTGGTTACCGGTCTGGATGAAGCGAGCCTCAAGGCATTGGCGCCAGAGATATTAGGTAGAGCTGACGACATCGTCCTTAACGAGTGGACCGCGCGCGAGCTTGGGGCGCGTAAGGGCGATGTAGTTTCGCTCGAATATTATGTTTGGCATGAAGGCGGCCGTCTCGACACGAAGACGGCTGAGTTCCGACTCGCGGCTGTCGTCCCCATCAACGGCCTGGCAGCGGATAAAGATTTGGTGCCCGCATATCCGGGGATCACCGGGTCGGAAAATCTGGCCGATTGGGATCCGCCATTTCCGGTTAACCTGAAGCGGATACGCAAACAGGATGAAGACTACTGGGATCAATATCGCACTACACCGAAAGCTTTTATTCCTTTGGCCACGGCACAGGAACTATGGCAGACGCGATTCGGCAAGTTGACTTCGTTGCGTTTTATCCCGAGCAATGGCAAGCCCACAGAAGTCAACCTCGCAGCTTATGGGGAGAGACTTAGAGCTGCATTAGAGCCTGGGGCTATGGGCCTCACGGTTATTTCGGTACGCTCACAAGGCCTCGAAGCATCGCGCGGCGCTACAGACTTTGGCGAGTATTTCCTCTACTTCAGTTTCTTTCTCGTCAGCTCGGCGCTCATGTTGACAGCGCTTTTCTTCAAGCTGGGGATTGAACAGCGTTTACGTGAAATTGGTGTACTGCACGCTATCGGATTTCCGGCTTCGAGAATTCGCGCTCTGTTTCTGGCAGAGGGTTTGATGCTCGCCTTGATAGGGAGCTTGCTCGGTTTAGTCGGTGCGGTCGGCTATGGAGAATTTGTGCTGGTGGGCCTCCGGACCTGGTGGGTGGACGCAGTTGGCACCACGATGCTGCGATTACATGTGTCACCAGTTTCACTGTCAATTGGCGCAGCCGGAGGCGTCCTTGCCGCGTTGCTCTGCGTCGTCTGGACCTTGAAAGGTTTGGAAAAGAAGTCGACGCGCTCATTATTGTCGGGCATGACAGCGGATGGCGAAGTGATTGGAAGAAGATCCAGAGGTGAGACTCGCGGTGCCCGACGCCTGTTCTCATCGTTCACGATTGGCACCCTGCTCGGTCTGTTCGGCTTAGTCCTATTGATAGCGGCATCACTGCACCTGGTGAATCAGGTCGCCGGGTTTTTTGGTGGCGGTACGTTGTTGTTGACGGCATTTCTTTGTTACCAGGCCGCGTCGCTGCGGCGCACAACCAGAAGACCCATCGTCAGTTTGGGCTGGTGGTCTATCGCGCGACTTGGCTTCAGAAACGCAACGTCTCGTCCGGCCAGAAGTGTGCTGTGCATCGCTCTGATTGCCTCAGCTGCATTCATTATCGTCGCGGTCGATTCCTTTAGACATCGCGAAGGCGATGTCGATTCCTCTAGCCACCGCGAAGGCAGTAAAACCCTCGACCAAAAATCAGGCAGTGGCGGATTTCCCTTACTGGCGGAATCTCTCCTGCCCGTGGTGCACAATCCAAACACGATCGAGGGCCAAGAGGCATTAAACCTGGCCACGGATGAAACTGGATCTCAATTGGCGGGCGTGACGTTTGCGCGCTTCCGCTTAAGGCCGGGCGACGATGCCAGTTGTCTGAATTTATATCAGCCTCGCAACCCTCGCATTATCGCCCCCACGCCCGACTTCGTGAGCAGCAACCGATTCACATTTCAAAATTCCCTCGCCGTAACCGGCAATGAAAAGGTCAATCCCTGGCTGCTTCTCAATCGGGAATTTGCCGACGGTGCCGTTCCAATCATCGTCGATGCGAATTCGATGACTTACGTCCTCCACCTCAAACTCGGTGACGATTTGAATTTAGACACGGGCACTGGTCCGGTTCGATTGCGTGTGGTCGGCAGCCTGGCTGACAGTGTGTTTCAAAGCGAGTTGCTCATGGCGGAATTAAACTTCCTTCGCCTTTTTCCCGAGCAGGAAGGTTACCGCTTCTTCCTGATCGATACGCCTGCGCCAGAACGATCGAGCGCGACTGCCGCGGCCCTCGAGGACCGCCTCTCGGATTTCGGGTTTGATGTACAGCCGACGGCTGAGCGGTTGGCAAGTTTTCATCGTGTGGAAAACACTTATCTGTCCACGTTCCAAATGCTGGGCGGCCTTGGCTTGGTTCTGGGTACACTCGGAATGGCAGCGGTTCTGTTGCGCAATGTGCTGGAGCGACGCCGCGAACTAGCACTGCTGCGGGCGGTGGGTTATAACTCCTCGCACTTCACTATGATGGTGATTGCCGAAAACTCTTTACTTCTTTTCAGTGGCCTCATTACGGGAGCCATATGTGCGCTGCTTGCTATAGCACCAGTATTCTTCTCACATCATGCGCAACTTCCCAGCCTATCGCTGGGTCTGCTGCTGTTAGGAGTATTGATATCCGGGTTGACTGCGTCGCTCGTGGCCACATGGGCAGCATTGCGCTCGCCTCTTTTGGCGGCGCTGCGAGCTGAATAATGCTGAAGTGTTAACAAAGAAGCGGGGGCAAGCCCGCCCTTCCTAACCTGAGAGGTTCTGAGAGTTACGTGACTTCTTTGTGTTTGGAAAGCCTTTCAACCGAAATGCAACCACAAGGATTAAGAAGCTCTCAGGTTGGGAAGGCGGGCTTGCCCCCGCTCTTCTGCCTCCCTTAGCGTTACTTCTTTTCGCGAACATCGAAAGCATAAATGGTGCCCTGGTCGCGAAGGTAGAGTCGACCGCCGGCGACCACCGGGTGCGTCCAGGTCGGTAGTGACTCTTGCTTAATGCGAAAGCGTCCTTTTTCGCGATACGCGACAGGCGATGCTTCAACGAGTCCGACCACACCATTTTCACTCAACGCGTACAGATTTCCGTCCGCATAGACCAATGATCCCTTACCCACGCTGCGATCGCGCCAGGCGACTTCTCCAGTATCAAAACGCATGGCCGTCAGGATGCCGCTGGAAAAGCCATAGAGGTAATCGCCGATCAAAATCGAGGTGCTGTGATGATTGCGCATCTCTTTTGTGAAGTAGACCTCCTGTGCCGTACCGTCGGCCTTTAGCTCGACCAACCCTGCTCCTGTACCATAGTCGGACGAGACGAAGATGCGATTGCCTCGCACAACTGGCGTGGCCACGTTGGCCACATCGTTAGACGCGCGCGGGTATTCCCATAAGAATTTTCCGCTAGCCAAATCGAGACCCAGTGCTCGACGATGTGTAAAGAAAACTACCTGCGTGGCGTTGTTGATCTTCACAGGCATTGCCGAAGAGTAGCCAGCTGGGTCGCTCTCGCTCTTCCAAATTAAAGTCCCGTCTTTCTTGTTAAGTGCAATAACCGAAGCACCTGGACCACCGGCATTGACCAGTAATTTCTCGCCAATTACCAGCGGGGACTCGCTAATTCCCCATTGGGGGTTTGAGCCGCCAAACTTTTGCAGCATGTTCATCGTCCAGATGATGCGCCCTGTCTTCGCATCCAGCGAGGAAAGGTCGCCGTTACCACCCAAGGCATAAAGGCTTTCACCATCTACTGTGGGAGTGCCGCGCGGGCCATCGCCGCGACTATCGCGATAGGCGCCGCCGTGCGCCGTTGCCCATACTTGCTTCCCGGTTGCGACGTCAAACGCAATCACATATTCACGATCCCCGCGCAAGCCCATCGTATAAAGACGGCCATTGGCGATCGCGAGTGACGAATAGCCATTTCCCGCGCCGGTAGTCTTCCATGCCAGCGGAGGGCCATCGGCAGGCCACTGTTTTAGCAGCCCAGTCTCCTGGGATATGCCATCGCGATTTGGCCCGCGCCACTGTGGCCAATTGCCTCCAGCCTGGGCTGCGATCTCAGCGGATAAACCCAGAAGAATGATTGCAGAAGTTATTGCCGCCTTGATTCCGAAGCTCTTCATGATGGGATCTCCTTCCCAGCTATCAGTCTCTTCCTATGAGGTACTGGCCTGTTTTGGTCTTCTCTCTGTGCAACCTCTGTGTTCTCTGTAACTCTGTGGTAAATGACCCTCTGTGGTAAATGACCCTCGGGAAAGACTCCCTACGAAGGCACAGAGAACGCAGAGGGGGGCACAGAGAAAATCAAATTAGGCGACCACCTCCTATGATGAAGGTTTGAAATACAGAACTAACCCGGCCCCGGTGGCTGCCAGGACAAATCCTAAATAGAGCAAAGGGTTCGGTGTTGTTTTCGGCGGGTGCAGCCACATCGAAAAGAGCACGTTTACCAGCGGCGCGCCTCCGAAGACTAAGGGCATTACATAGGTCGGCAGCCCTCCGGTTTTGAATGCAAAGATTATGCACACCGCTCCTACCGCTCCCAATGCGCCTCCCAGCGTCGCCGCCAAAGATCCTTTCATAGTGAAGCCGTGTAATTCGCCCTGATACGAAAGAGTTGCCATCGGAACCAAAACTCCGATGAGGAAATATGCGACGCCGACGCAGAGCAAGGCGCGCATGGGACTTCCCAGCTCAACCTGTCCGCGATGCAATGCCGGTCCATATAATCCCCATGAGAGGGCAGCGCCGAAAGCGAAAATGATCCAAAGCATCAGGTGAGCCTCC
>DASWDX010000572.1:0-26622 GCA_036395055.1 Pyrinomonadaceae bacterium
CAAGACCTTGCCTCCGTCGGTATTACTAATCAGCGTGAAACTACAGTCGTTTGGAATCCCAGAACAGGCGAACCAATCTACAATGCCATCGTCTGGCAGGACACGCGCACCGATCGCATCATGCACCAACTTGAAACAGACGGCGCAGGCGAAACCATTCGCCGCAAAGCCGGACTGCCGCCGGCAACCTATTTTTCCGGAGGCAAGATCCAATGGATTCTCGATAACGTCGACGGAGCTCGTGAGGCTGCCAAACGTGGTGACGCAATCTTCGGCAACATTGACACCTGGCTGATCTGGAATCTAACTGGCGGAAAAAACGGCGGGCAGCACATCACCGACGTGACCAACGCCAGCCGGACCATGCTCTTCAATCTGGCTACGCTTGATTGGGACGAAGAACTGCTCGGTCTCTTTAATATTCCGCGCCGAATGCTGCCAGCTATTCGCCCTTCTTCGGATTCAACTTTTTACGGCATGACACAGCAGAGTGGCCCATTCAAGGGTGAAGTCCCTTTGTGTGCAGAC
Source organism: Pyrinomonadaceae bacterium (assembly GCA_036395055.1). Taxonomy (GTDB): domain Bacteria; phylum Acidobacteriota; class Blastocatellia; order Pyrinomonadales; family Pyrinomonadaceae; genus PSRF01. The sequence goes on from DASWDX010000572.1 coordinate 529, forward strand.
TTGGGCGACCAGCAAGCCGCGACCGTGGGACAAGTCTGCTTCGAGCCCGGCGAAGCTAAAAACACTTACGGCACGGGTAACTTCATGCTGCTCAATACTGGCGCGAACATCGTGCCTTCGCACGCCGGATTGCTTACAACAGTGTGTTACCAGGTCGGCGGCGCGCGTCCAGTCTATGCGCTCGAAGGTTCGGTCGCTGTGACGGGTTCCGCCGTCCAGTGGCTGCGCGATCAACTCGGTATCATCAAACAAGCCGGCGACATCGAATCGCTCGCTAACTCTGTTCTCGATAACGGTGGTGTCTATTTCGTGCCAGCCTTTTCAGGACTCTACGCTCCATACTGGCGGGCCGACGCGCGCGGCTGCATCGTTGGACTTTCGCGTTTCAACGACAAAGGGCATCTCGCTCGGGCGACGCTCGAAGCCATCTGCTATCAAACGCGCGACGTGCTCGATGCGATGGTGAAAGACTCAGGCGTTCGATTGGAAATCTTGAAAGTGGATGGCGGCGCAACGGTCAACGATACGTTGATGCAACTGCAAGCCGACATCCTGGGAGTACCCGTCGTGCGTCCGGTCGTTGCCGAAACCACGGCGCTCGGAGCAGCCTATGCTGCCGGGTTAGCTGTCGGTTTTTGGCGCGACGCCGAAGAGATGCGCAGCAACTGGCAAGCGGATAAGCGATGGGAACCACGTTGGAGCGCGGACCAGCGGGAAGCAGGTCACGCCGGCTGGCGAAAAGCGATCGAGCGCACGCTGAATTGGATTCAATGTTGAAAAAACATAGCTCCGCGGGCTGACTTGGATTTCGTCGCCGCACAACTTTTTGTGTAAAGCTACCCGGCGGCGCATGAAGGAGACTAAACCCCCTATGACACTCGAGCGCAGAAGTTTTCTAAAGCTCTTCGGCTCAAGCCTCGGAATCATAACTGCCAAAAACCTGTCGTACCCCCAGCGCGGAGGGAAAGCAAAAGCTCCTGCCGTTTCAAGGAAGATTCTGGTCGCACATCGTGGTGCATCCGCATATGCGCCTGAACACACTTTTGAATCTTATCAACTTGCGCTTAAGCAAGGCGCAGATTTCGTTGAGCAGGATTTACAAATCACTCGCGACGGCATACTCGTCTGCTTACATGATCTCACGCTTGAACGCACCACGAACGTCAAAGAGATTTTCCCGACGCGCTTTCGAGAAGAAGCAGTTAATGGTACACCGGTGCGGCACTGGTACGTCTCCGATTTCACTTTACCGGAGACTAAGCAACTCGACGCCGGTTCATGGTTCGACGTGAAATTCAAAGGCACGCGAGTCCCGACGTTTCAGGAAGCGATTGATCTTGTGCGAGGCAAAGCCGGCCTCTATCCCGAAACAAAAGCTCCCGAAGTTTACGGCGCGCGTGGATTTGATATGGAACACCTGCTGTTCGATCTGCTCAAGAAAAATCGGCTGATTTCGGGGAGTGACGCGCGCAACACACCGGTGATTATTCAATCATTCAGTCCCGAAAGCTTGAAAAAGCTCTTCAATGCACTTAAGACGGCACTGCCATTAGTCTTGCTAGTCAGCGATGAAGCACGCGCTCGTTGGCTGACGGAGGCTGGACTCGCGGATGCAAAACAGTTTGCGACCGGCATTGGTCCGGCAAAAGCTCTGGTTGACAAGACCCTGGTTATGCAAGCTCATGCCCTCGGCTTGACTGTCACTCCTTACACCTTCCGCTCCAGCAACACGGGACGCTTCAAAACCGTGCGCGAAGAAATGAACTTTTACTTGTACGACCTGGGTGTTGATGCGGTGTTCACTGACAATCCCGATTTGTTTCCGCGTGAGCCCGCAGAGCGGGCGGGAGCGTAAAGCCTGGGGTGAAGCGCAGCGGAACCCCAGGTTAACGTCCCAAAGATCTCTACAGCCCGCGGAGCGGGCGACAGCCTCGGTGCTTCAGGGCTGCCGCCCGCTCCGCGGGCTATGGATTATTTCAACGACTGGTTCCTGGGGTTCCGTTGCGCTTCACCCCAGGCTATACGCTGCCGCCCGCTCCGCGGGCTCATGTTTATTCCTTGAGGAAGGCAATCAGCTCTTCGCGGGTTGGCAAGCCCGTGCGTGCGCCTAAAGCTCTACACCCGAGCGCCGCGACCGCACAGCCCATTTTGAGAGTCATCTCAATATCTGCGCCTTGCAATAAGCCGTAAAGAAAGCCTGCATGAAACGCGTCGCCTGCTCCAGTTGTATCGACGCAGCCGCCGGGTACCTGGAAAGCAGGCGTTTCCAAGAATTCTCCTTCACACAACACGGTCGCGCCGCGCCCACCCTTAGTCAATCCAACCAGTGCACAGCCATAGCGCGATTTGATCTCAAGGAGTGCGGCGTGTGGCTCCTCAATTCCGGTCAAGAGGCGCGGGAATTCTTTGGAAGAGATGAGAACATCGATTAACGGTAGTAGTTCCGGCAGTCCTTCGTAAACATTGTCTATGTCGGCGGAAACAATAGTACTCGCCGCTCGCGCTGCTATTGCCATGCGGGCGCAGGCCGGTGGATCGTGCGAGTCAAGATGAATCACACGCGCTTTTCCGGCAAATTCTACAGGCGCATCGTCCGCCGTGTAAGCAAGGAGCTCGTCGCGATCCCAGATAACGGTCCGCTCGCCTCCTTTCGCTTCGATGATGATATAACCGACTTGAGTGCGTGAGCCTTCTATGACTTCCGCGAATGCGACGTCAACCCCTTCATCCCGAAGCGATTGCAAACCAAAGGCGCCTTCGGCGTCCGAGCCAAAACGACCGGCGTAAGCGGTTCGCATACCCAGACGTTGCAACGCCACGATCGCCGACGCCGTTTGGCCTCCCGCCCCCTGCGAGTGTTCGATTAACTGCGTAATGGAATCATTGTGTGGATATTCGGGAACGACGATGAGATGATCCACGGCATTGACGCCAAAACCCGCAGCATCAAATTCTCTTTCGATCGGAATGTTGAATGGAAACTGCACTAACCAATTCTCCGTAATTTAGCCCAGATTTATGTCGGTTTAGATAGCGGACTGGTCCGTCCTACAGCGCTTTGCCACAAAGAGTAGTGCGGCGACGAAATTCAAACCAGCCTGCGGAGCAGGCGACAGCATAGAGCCTGGGGTGGAGCGTAGCGGAACCCCAGGATCGTGAATTGAAAAGACCAAGAGCCCGCGGGGCGGGCGACAGCCTCATATTCCGTAAGTGCTGCCGCCCACTCCGCGGGCTGACACTCTTTTGACCCATTATCCTGGGTTTCGCTACGCTCCACCCCAGGCTTTACGCTGTCGCCTGCTCCGCAGGCTAAGAGACAGCTATTCTGTGCGTGGCGTTTTTCCTAGTCCCCACTTCTTATTCGGTCGTGGACCCATTACAAACACCAGGGTTGAACCATTCGCGATGTCACTGTGATTGATGAACGGGGAATTCAAAGGCTTTCCGTTCAGCGCAGCAGACTGAATATATTTGTTCCTCGGTGATTGATTTCTGGCAATGACAGTGAACGTCCCCTTCTTGTATGGTCCACCTTTCAACATGATGGTGGCCTTTGGGAAAAGCGGGCTGCTGATGGCGTAAACTGTGCTACCCGGAGTCACGGGGTAAAAGCCCAGCGCGCTGAAAATATACCAGGCAGACATTTGTCCGCAGTCGTCATTGCCGCTTAGACCGTCCGGTCCATTGTGATAATTTGCAATCAACGCCTCTCTGACTCGCTCCTGAGTCTTCCAGGGTTGACCCACATAGTTATACAAATAGGTGTAATGGTGGCCCGGTTCGTTGCCGTGCCGGTAGTGACCGCCGGCGAAGTTCTCATCGAGTCTGGCGGCGAATTTTTGTTTACCACCCATTAAGGCGATCATCCCGGGAATATCTTGCATCTCGCAGAATAGATAGGTCCATGGGCTGCCTTCGGTGAACCCAGGCTTCCGCTCTTCGGGGGAAGCCCAGCTCTGCTCGTCCCAGGTTCCGTCAGACTTCTTCGGCCGCATGAAGCCCAGCGCCGAATCATAAAGATTCCTGTAGTTCCGACTTCGGTTCATCAACATCTCGTAGTCATCGTTTTTGCCGACTGCTTTCGCGATTTGTGCAACGCAGAAATCGTCGTAAGCAAATTCAAGTGTACGCGAAACCGACTCATCCGTTTTGTCCTGCGGAACATAACCGAGAGACTTGTACCAGGTTAGACCCCCTCTGGCTTCAAATGCGGTCCAGGGCGCCCGGTCCAGCCATCGGTTATGGGTGTCTCCCTCCGGTGGCGTCATGGCATTTTTGTACATCGCTGCGTAGGCTTTCTTGAGATCGAATCCTCTGAACCCTTTCACGTAAGCGTCCGCAATAACGCTGTCGGCATGTGTGCCGATCATGATGTTGGTGTAGGTCGGATTCGGCCACTTCGGCATCCAGCCGCCTTCATCGTACATTTGCAGGAGAGACGTAATCATGTCGGGAACTCTCTCGGGTTGGACCAACAAGAGCAGTGGGTGCTCGGCCCTGAATGTGTCCCAGAGCGAATAGTCATTGTAAGAGACGCCATTGTGTAGGCGGTCGTCGAACGCGCTGTAGTAGCGTCCATACTCCGAGAACGTGCGCGGAAATAACAGCACGTGGTACATCGCAGTGTAGAAGTTAACCCGCTCCGCTTTCGAGCCCCCTTGAATGCGGATCCGATCGAGAGCCTCACTCCAAATACGCCGGCCTTCCGTTTTCACGTGGTCGAAATCCCAATCGGAAATCTCCCTCCTCAGGTTATCTCTGGCCTGGTCAATACTGATGAATGATGTCCCTATTCTGACCTTGATTTCTTCACCTTGAGTTGTGGCAAAGCTCGCGTACCCGCCCATCCGATGACCGCTTTCTTGCTTGCTGCCACGATGAATATCGTTGTTCTCCCACGTGCCAAACGCCGTAAAAGGCTTGCTGAATTGAATTACAAAATAGCCTTTGAAATTGGGCAGCGGTGGACCTAACTCAGAAGACTGCCGATCGGGGTTGTAGCCAGTGATCTCTTGGGCTTGCGGGTTGATTTGGATAGAGCCTCTGAACTGCTCGGAACGACTGGCAGTAACAACGATGTGAGAAGCGACCGAAGCCGGAAATGTAAATCTTAAGAATCCGGCGCGGGTCGTCGCGGTTAATTCCGCCTTGAGCGGTTGGCCCGTGTCATCCATCTTGACGGCGTAGTAGTAAGGCGTGGAAATCTCTTCCGCATGGCGAAACGGCAACTTCCCGGCGATCTTGAGCTCACTGCTTATCGGCATCAAACTAACCTGGCCATAGTCGCCCATCCAGATCGCTGGTTGGTGAGTTCCCAGAAATCCCTGTATCGTCGTGTCCTTATAGTTGTATGGGCACACGCTGATCTTGTTCTCACGAGTCATGACCGTCCAGTGTGTCATGCCGAAAGGTGTAGCGACTCCCGGGATCATCCCGCCATAATCATTTTCGGTCGAACCAGTGGTGCCGATCATTGGATTGACGCTATCGATTGGCTCCTGGGCCAGAGCCTTCAGGCTTCCGCAGAGATTAAGAGCGAAACTCATCGCGATAACCATGGCGATGACCGAGATCGATCTTCTGGACTTAACCGTAATGAACATAACCAGATTTACTCCGCCGGTAGAACAAGAGTTGCTATGGGCTGCGATTAAACGGTACTGCCTACGGTTTGTCCAGCAACTTCTTCATCACGTTCAAATAACAATTCATTGTTGATTGCGGGCGAATACCGGAAAATGATTTACTGGGCGCAGTCCAGCGATACTTAGCGGTTTCCGCATTCCGGATTCAACGCCAATAAAGGAGAAATGACGTGAAAGCTCTCGTCAAATATGAGCGCGGTTTTGGGAATGTCGAGCTGCGGGAGGTGCAAGAGCCCGGCTGTGGAGACGATCAGATCAAAATTGAGGTAAGTTTTTGCGGTGTGTGTGGCACGGACCTTCACGTGTACGAAGACACTTTCAGGAATTATCCGCCAGTAATCCTTGGTCATGAGTTCTCAGGAAGGGTGGTCGAAGTCGGCAGGAAGGTCCTCAACGTGAAGCCCGACGATAACGCGACGGTATTACCGGCCACGGCCGTCACATGTGGCCGCTGTTTTTATTGCCGGATGGGTTCCTTCATGTTTTGTTCCGCGAGGCGGGGAATGGGCCACGGCGTCAATGGGGCCTTCGCTAAATACGTCGTCGTTCGCAGCGATCAGGCATATGAGATCCCTCAAGACCTCTCGTTAGCGGAGGCCGCTCTTTGCGAGCCGTTCGCTGCCGCTGTTCAGGCAGTGTTACAGCAAACAAATGTGAGGCTCGGCGACATAGCTTTGATATCAGGGCCTGGACCCATTGGTTTACTCTGTCTGAAAATTCTTCTCGCCGAAGGAATCAAGACTATTGTCGCCGGTACGCACGAAGACACGCTGCGACTTGAGAAAGCCCGATCCTTCGGCGCCGCTGCCGTCGTTGATGTGAGCGAGCGGGACTTGTCAGCTGTGGTCGCGGAAGAGACACGAGGCACTGGCGTCGATGTGGCGTTTGAGTGCGCCGGCGCGGCCGCTTCGGCCGCCAACTGCTTGCGAATGTTGAGGCCTCTCGGCCAGTACACACAGGTCGGGATTTTTGGTCGGGAGGTCACACTCGACTTTGATCAAATCTTTTATAAACAGCTGCGAGTGGTGGGGTCAGTAGGTTACACAGCCGCGACCTGGGATCGTCTCCTCAAGGTTCTCGCACAGAAGTCGGTCAGCCTAAAGGATCTCATTAGCCACAAGCTGCCGCTGGAACGTTGGCAAGAAGCCTTCAAGCTTTGTGAGAGCAAGGAGGCGATAAAAGTACTCCTATCACCGCAGGTTGTCCCTGACGCTTCCTTGGCTAGAAAATAAACTTGAAGCCGAATTGAAACTGACGGCTGTCCTGGGAGGTTGATTGATTACGCGCTCTGAAATTGGGAAGTTCACCAGCAGCTTTCTTCCTTTCCATTGAATTTCAGCAGACGGGCTATCTCGTTTATCGCACGTACAAAGCATCGTATGGGAATCTGCCCGGCGTGCCCCTGCCGATCGAGCTGGGCGAGTTTTTGCCTGACACGCAGCAGATTGGTCAGGACCGACCATGGGGTCGAAACCCCCACACTCCATTGGTAAACTCTTTTGGAAGGCCCGCTCCTATAGGAGCGCGCGGCCCGAGGTGACTATGGAGTCGGCGCACATCAAGTGAGCGCCTTAAAGGTCATTCAGGTTTAATACTTCGTGGAATTTTTGGATGTTTGAGATGCCAATTTGGCATCTCAAAATTCTTGATATCCGATCAATATCCAAGTGGCCAACTCGTGGAGAAAAAGCCAAGAAGGGTCAGTGACGCAAGTAGAATAGGACGATAATTGCTGCTGCGATTATTCCACCCAGTAGAAGTCCCCACAATACAATTCTGTCAATCATTCTCTCCGCATCGAGATTCATCGCGCATGTGGGACAGCCGCGTGAACTCGGGTCGATCATGTTGCCGCAATCACGACAGGGTATAGGGTTCATAAGGTCAACCTCGATGCTGGTCCTTGTGCATTACTCAGGATCGCAACCTATGCAATAATAAATCGAAGTCGTTTCAAAGTCGCCTAATTGAGGCCGTGGCTTTTGCATGAGCGAACCCCAGCGAACCCCCAAGAGTCAATCCCCGGATTTTAGCGCGTGGGTGGACTTGCATGGAGATTACCTTTACAAGTACGCAATATTTCGTTTGCGTGACGGCTCAGCAGCTGAAGATTGCGTGCAGGAAACTTTTTTAGCGGCATTGAAGGCTTATCGCGGGTTCGAAGGCCGAGGATCCGAGCGCACTTGGCTGGTAGGCATTCTGAAACACAAGGTTACAGATCACTTCCGGCGGGTTACCCGCGAAGCGCCGATTGGGGAGACTGAGGGCGAAGAGTTCGAGCATAACGAATTCTTTACCAGAACGGATGAGTGGAACAACCATTGGAGCAACGCCTATGCGCCAAGTGATTGGCATGCGACACCCTCGGAATTGGTCGAGCGTAGTGATTTTTGGAAAGTTCTCAACGATTGCCTTTCTCCCCTACCCGAGCGTACGGCCAGTGCTTTTACTCTTCGTGAAGTTGATGGCCTAACTAGTGAACAGATTTGCGAGGCTTTGAACATCACTGTGAATAACCTTTGGGTGATGCTTCATCGGGCTAGGCTGCACTTGCGCAACTGTCTCGAGATTAACTGGTTCACTAAAGAAACAACGGACTGAGAATGGCGTTAAAAGCCTACGACAAAATCAAACATGCGGTTAGATGGTGGTTGCTCCGTCGTCTGCCCACTTGCAAGCAGACGGTCAAGGTAATCTCAGAATCCATGGAGCGGCGACTCTCACTTTGGGAACGGATTACCGTCAAGCTTCATCTTTGGATCTGTCTCTGGTGCGTTTGGTATCTCGAGCACTTGCATTTGATGAGGAACACGATTCGTTCCAAGGCTGCTCAAGAGCCAAACCTTGATTCCTCATCACTTCCTCCGCTTTCGGCCGAAGCCCGCGAGCGCTTGAAATTGCGCCTAAGCCAACCCAACGACTAAAAACTTCTCCTCTCTTCGTAAGGTTTTCTTCATTCGGCCGACCAACTTCTGCAGGGCAGAGTTTGCCTTGTGGCGGAGTTTCGGATTATGGACAAGAAATCTACAAACGTCGAAGGACACGATCACTCGCACAGCGTGAATCGGTTTGCGGTCATTCCGACCGCAGATCGGCTCAACGCTGATCCCAGGTTTACGGGTCGAGGCGTCACTATCGCGTTTCTGGATTCTGGATTCCATCGACACCCCGATCTTGTCGAGCCTGACAACCGCGTCGTGGCTTTTCACGATATCAGCGGTGAAGAGGCAGCAACTGATTCGGCGCGACTGATTGAGTCGTGGCATTGGCATGGCACACAAACTACGGTAGCTGCGGCAGGTAATGGTCAGCTTTGCGACGGGAAATATCGTGGCATCGCTTCGGACGCGCGACTCGTGTTGGTGAAAGTTAGCCAGAACGGACGGATCAGTGAAGAGAACATTGCCAAGGGACTCCGCTGGGTTATCAAAAACCGCGACCGTTTCAACATTCGCGTACTGAACATTTCGCTCGGCGGTGACGAGGACGTTCCCTGTTCCCAAAGCACAATCGACCAACTGGCGGAAGAGGCCATTCGGCAAGGCATCGTCGTCGTTGTCGCGGCTGGAAATACAACTGACCACGCTCCAATTCCACCCGCAAATTCACCATCGGTAATCACGGTGGGTGGTTATGACGACGGCAATAATCCAGGACAAAAGTATCTCGACCTCTATCACTCGAGTTTTGGGGTGACTGCAGGCGGCACGGTCAAGCCCGAATTAATTGCCCCGGCAATGTGGGTAGCAGCCCCGATTCTTCCCAACACCCGCGTGTACGAACGGGCTGAAGCCTTATCGAAGTTAGCGGCCGCGCCGGACTACCAATTGCGAAGTGTTGCGCGTGAACTTGAAGAAACGGCTGAACTCCCTGAATCGATTGCAGTCGGAGATGTCACAACGATCCGCAATTTTGTCGAATCGAATTTGGAAAGTCAGAAGATCGTTGCGACCCACTATCAACATGTCGATGGCACCTCTTTTGCGGCGCCGATTGTCAGTTCGATTGTGGCTCAGATGCTTGAAGCGAACCCTAAATTAACGCCGGGCGCCGTTAAGAACATCCTGATTTCAACAGCGGACCGCATAACAACAGCACCAGCTATCCGCCAGGGGTACGGCGTGGTAAATGCCCGCCGCGCAGTTGAATTGGCACTACGCGAAGAGCACGAACTTAAGACTGTCGGTTGCAGTCCGCCGCGAGTTGAGAATGGCCAACTTGTTTTTCTTTATCACGACGACGAGGCGAAAAGCGTTTCGCTGGTTGGCGACTTCAACAGTTGGAACACGGCGTTAACGCCGCTTCGGAAGGACGAATCTGGACTCTGGTTGGCGGAAGTTGAAGCACCTAAGGCAGGAAGTTATCAATACAAATTTATCGTGAATGGCAGCCGGTGGCTTGAAGATCCGAGTAACGGAATGAAAGTGCCCGACAACTATGGAGGACTGAACTCAGTCCTCGCGATTGATTGAAGAGGCACATTTGAAAATCTATACCTTCACGAGAAAAGCGGCGAGACGATGGCTCTTGCGCAGGCTCCAGCCTTGCCAGGCAATGGTTCCGCTAATGTCCGAATCACTCGACCGGCGCGTCGGCTTAATTGAACAAATGAAACTGCGTTTGCATCTCCTGGTATGCGCGTGGTGTGCGCGATATCTCAAACAGATCAAGTTGCTTAGACAAGCTGTTAGCCAACGTGAGTTCACTAGCGCAGACGATAACGCCAGCCCTCTCAAACTCAGTGACGAAGCTCGTCAACGCATTTCCGAATCACTTCGTGACTCCGTGTAAGGAATCGCGGCTCGGCGCGACTAATAGGTTGAACGAGGAAGTTAGTTCAGGCGGGAATAACAACAATGCGACGAAGGTTAAAGATTAAGAAGAGGCTCCAGCGCAGGCGATTACGAACGCTGCGGACCAACCCGAAACGGCCAAGCCCAAGCGTGTTCGGTGGAAACACCTTCGAGCAAATGAGCGCAAGTCCTGCTGAGCTGTTTTAAAGCAGGCAGGCATCACATCAACAATAAGCGAGGTTCGCGCGAGTCGCGCGATAAGGTAAATGGAACTAACAAGTTCTGACAGTATCAGTGTGTTCGATAGTCTGCGCCGGCGAATGATGATGCCGGAACAGTGGACCTTTACGGAACCACTCAAAGTTTCTAATCGGTGGAGTCAGCAAATGACGGAAGCATTGGAGGCCCATTGGCCGGAGTATTTGCTGGAAGCAAGTGGGCTTTGTCTTTTCATGATCTCGGCTTGCGCTTTTACGGTGCTGCTCTATCACCCTGCCTCACCGGTTACTCAAGGAATTCAAAGTGAAGTTATACGAAGAATGTTGATGGGTGTCGCAATGGGCTCGACAGCCGTTGCACTAATCTTTTCACCTTTGGGCAAACGATCCGGAGCCCACTTCAATCCTTCGGTGACTTTAACGTTCTTTCGACTTGGAAAGATCAAGGCTTGGGATGCGGTCTTCTATATTCTGTTTCAATTTGCCGGCGGTATCGTCGGCGTATTAATCGCCTCACAGCTGCTGGGAATGCTTGTTTCGCACAAAGCAGTGAATTACGCGGCCACCGTGCCTGGTCCCAAAGGACCGGCGACGGCATTTGTCGCCGAACTAACAATCACATTTATCTTGATGACGGTAATCCTGACTGTTTCAAACACGAAGCGGCTGGGTCGCTGGACGGGACTATTTGCGGGTGCGCTAGTCGCTGTCTACATCAGCATCGAGTCGCCACTTTCCGGCATGAGCATGAATCCGGCGCGTACACTTGGCTCGGCATTTGGCGCGCATCAATTCACGTCGCTCTGGATCTATTTCACAGCGCCGCCGTTGGGAATGCTACTAGCCGCCGAGGCCTACAAACGAATCAAGGGTAGTCGGGCGGTGGCGTGCGCCAAGCTCCATCACTACAACAGCGCGCGCTGCATCTTCAGGTGCAACTTTGAAGCTAACTGAAAGCGGTTAGCCATAGAGACGCGGAGACAACGAGGCAGAACGGACAATGCGAAGCAACACATTTAAAAGGACGTGGTCGCTAATTGTCGCGATATCACTTCGGTCTCCGGTTCTCTGTGGCTAATCATCAACAAATTTCTTAGAAGGAGAACTTAAGTCATGAAACATCGAAGGCTTGTAATCGGTTTGGCGCTACTCGGGGTCTGCTACCTGGCCCAATTCACAGTCGCGGTGGGCAAGCGCAAAGCCGGTCCAACCAGATTCACAGTTAAAGTCGAAAACATTTCGAGCTCTGAGGGAATGACAGCCTCGAACGGTACGAAGTTCCCGTTCGCGTTGTCACCCGGCATGTTTGTGCTTAGCACGAAGAAGGCACCGTTATTTACAGAAGGCAAGATCGCGGGCAGCAACGGTCTGGACATGCAGGCTGAAGACGGTGACCCATCCGGATTGGTTAAATCGCTTGAGGCCATGCATCACGCGTCGAATCTGCACGGCGTGTTCAATACGCCGGTAGGTGCAATGGGCGCAGGCCCGGTCCGCCCCGGCGACAGTTATGAATACAGCTTTACTGCGATGCCAGGCATGAAGCTTTTCACCACGATGATGTTTGGTCAGTCGAACGATTGGTTTTATTCCCCGGATGCTAATGGCATTGCGCTGTTTGACGCCAAAGGCAATCCCATCAGCGCCGACGTTACTGACAAGTTGATCTTATGGAACGCCGGCACGGAAGTCGACGAAGAGATCGGTATCGGCCCGAACCAGGGACCGAGGCAAAAGGGTATGAATACTGGAGTTGATGAGCATGGCATCGTACGCCGTGTGAATGATGCGCGATGGACCGGAAAGAATGCTGAGTTCTTTCGCGTCAGGATTACCGCTGAACAGGGCATGTGATCTTACACGGAGCGCGGGTGTCCCGCCCGGCCTCAGCTTGGATTTTATCCAAGTCATGACCGAAGGACGCACGCGCTCCCGGTAGGAATCAAGGGGGGAATGTTCGTAAGGAGAGAGCTATGAAACCGAGTTTTAGGATCGCCGCAATAATTCTTGCAATTGCCAGCCTGACATCTGTCGCGCAAGCGCAAACGATCGAGAAGAAATCGCTGACGATTGAAGGCGCCAAACGAGTCATCGCTGCCGCAGTTGCTAACGCGAAGAAAAGCAACGCGCCAGGGGGAGTAATCGCGGTCGTGGATGAAGGCGGCAATTTAATGGCGCTGGAACGTTTGGACGGCACGTTCGCAGCCGGTGCAAACATCTCGATTGGCAAGGCGCGTACGGCGGTGCTGTTCAAACGTCCGACGAAGGTATTCGAAGACATTATCAAGAACGGCCGGACCGCGATGGTCGCTTTGCCTGATGCTTACTTCACGCCGCTGCAAGGCGGAGTGCCGATCACGATCGATGGACAAATCGTCGGCGGGGTCGGAGTCAGCGGCGCATCAAGCGCCCAGCAGGATGAGGAACTGGCGATGGCTGGCGCGAACGTCTTTTCCGGCGAAATGAAAATGAGCGACACGATGCCGATGCCGATGCCGATGAAAGTTTCGCCTGTCCTGTTCTTTGATAAGACCCAGGTGTCGGCATCCTTTTCAAAAGGCGCGGTACTGCTGGATGGCGCGAATCGCAACTACATGGTTCACACCAGCCGGCGTGATCAGCCCGGCTTGGCTGAGATTCACACGCTGGATACCGACATCATTTATGTAATGGAGGGCACGGCGACCTTTGTGACAGGTGGCACAGCGGTCGAAGCGAAAGAGATTGCGCCAAACGAAATTCGTGGTGCGCGGATCGATGGGGGCGAGACGCGCCAATTGTCAAAGGGCGACGTGATCATCGTCCCGAACAACACTCCGCACTGGTTCAAGGAAGTCGGCGGAGCGTTTCTCTACTACACAATTAAGGTTCGGTAGTTTGTGTCGGCTTTGCCGCTCTACTGAAAGAGGACAGTCATGAAACGAACTCAAGTTCTCGCAGCTACGCTGTTAATTATGCTTGCGGCCTTGGCCGCTGGTGCCCAATTACCTACCAAACAAGTGCTAACGCTCGACGCAGCGAAAAAGATTGCGGCGGCGGCTGAAGCCGAAGCAAAGAAACGCAGCGCGACGGTGGTAATCGCAGTGGTGGACGACGGTGGTTACTTGCTGGTGCTCGAACGGCTGGACGACACGCAGGTCGCCAGCGTCGACGTCGGGATCGCTAAGGCCCGGACGGCAGCAATCTTTCGCCGGCCCAGTAAGGTGTTTGAGGACCAGGTGAAGAATGGACGGGTGTCGGCGCTGGCCCTACCGGGAGCGGTGGCGTTGCAAGGTGGGGTTCCGATCATCGTCGACGGCAAAGTAGTTGGTGCGATAGGTGTCAGTGGTAACTCGCCACAGGAAGACGAAGACATAGCAAAGGCAGGAGCTGACAGCGCAGCTGCGGCTGTCAAGGGAGACAACAAATGAACGCGCAAAACCTAACCCGAATGTTGAGAGCTGCATTTCTTCTGATCATCGCAGGTTCGCTGTACGTTGGTTTGTCGGGAAGGCCAACGCATGCATCGCAGCCGATCAAAACTTCCGCGGATGTCCCGACCGGAAAGCCGGAAGCAATGATTGATCTCGCAACCGACGATGGCCTGCGTGCGGTCAAAGGCGAATGGCGATACAGCGACACGAAAATTGTCGAAGTTGATTTCGTGGGCGCCGGACCAGACAAGCAGCCGACTGGCCCGCCCGTAAAGACCTATGATTACACGCCCCATGCCGGCGGCGCGGACTTTGATGACTCAAGGTGGGAAGTTATTGCGCCAACGACTCTCGACCAGCGTCGAGGTAACGGCCGGCTCGGCTTCAATTGGTATCGCATTAAGCTGACCATTCCCGAACGCGTCGGTGATTTTGATCCAACTGGAACGACGGCGATCTTTGAAACCTCGCTCGATGACTATGCCGAGATCTGGGTTGACGGCGAATTGTCGCGAGCGTTGGGCCAATCAGGTGGATCGGTCATCGCCGGCTGGAATGCCGAGAACCACCTGGTTGTTGGCCGGAACGTGAAACCGGGTCAGCAAATTCAACTGGCCATCTTTGGCATCAACGGCCCGCTTTCAAATCCGCCGACAAATTTCATTTACCTGCGCTACGCGAAACTCTCGTTCTACAAAACTGGGCCTAGTCCGGTCGCGCTCACACCTAGCGAAGTCAACGTCGAGGTTGTGCGCAACGACCCGGCAATAAACGAGGTCGTCGGACCAAATCCGAAGGTCTTCAAGCTAGCCGATGGATTCAAGTTTACCGAAGGACCGCTTTGGGTGAACAAGGATGGCGGCTATCTTCTGTTCAGCGATCCAAATGCCAACACGATCTACAAGTACGCGCCCAATGGAAATGCGGAGGGTAAGCTAGACGTTTTCCGTACACCAAGTGGTTACTCAGGCGCCGACATTGCCGAGTACGGCCAACCGGGTTCGAATGGTTTGACGCTCGATCCGCAGGGACGACTCACGATTAACCAGCACGGCAATCATCGCGTCGTCCGTGATGAAAAAGACGGCACCCAAACTGTTCTGGCTGACAGCTATCAAGGCAAACGACTGAATAGTCCCAACGATCTTGTCTATCGATCGGACGGCACGCTGTTCTTTACTGATCCGCCGTTTGGCTTTCCAAAGTTCTTCAACGATCCGCGCAAGCAGCTTCCATTCAGTGGTGTCTATTCGATCTACAAAGGGAAGCTACAACTGGTGAGTAAGGACTTCACCGGACCGAACGGCATAGCGTTCTCACCCGATGAAAAGTATCTCTACGTCGGAAACTGGCCGCGCTCACTTGTTGGACAGGAGCTGCGAAAAGAAGATGAGCCAGTCAGCGAAATCGGCGATAAGCACAAGGTGATCATGCGCTACGAAGTGCAAGCGGATGGCACGTTGAAGAACGGCAAGCTGTTCTTTGATTTCACCAACGCGCCGGGCGAAGACGGCCTCGACGGTATCAAGGTCGATCAGAAAGGCAACTTGTACGTGTCGGCGCCGGGTGGGCTTTGGGTAATCTCGCCTGAAGGCAAACACCTCGGCACGATCATCACGCCAAAACATGCGCACAATATGGCCTGGGGCGACGTGGACGGAAAGACTTTGTATCTCTGTGCGCGTTCGGGTCTTTATCGCATTCGACTCAACATTGCCGGCGTGCGGCCTTAGAAAAGCGAGCGCGCCGAGAGGCTTCTTTATGAACTTGGAGTTGGTCATCAAGCAGTTTAGTTCGATGAAGTTTCGACAAGCAGTATGGCTGTTTCCGATCGTCTATACACTGCACGTGCTCGAGGAATTGCCGCAATTCACCAACTGGGTCAGACGCTATGCAAATCCAGCTTTCTCGATGCGCGAATATCTGGTGATTCACGTCAGCGGAATTGTAGTCGCCTTGCTGGCCCCGCTGGTGCTTAGGTTCTTTCGCGGCCGGGCCGCAAGTTTTGTTTTCTTAACTTTCATTTTCACGCCGGCGGTTTGTTTCAACATCCTGTTTCATGTTGGAGCAACCGCGGCTTTTGGCGTGTACAGCCCAGGGCTGCTGACTGCGCTGACCCTCTACCCGCCGCTTTTTTACTTCGTCACCCGGCTGGCGTTTCGTGAAGGTTTGTTAACAGATCGGATAGCAATCGTCTCTTTCGCGCTTGCCGGCGCGTTTCACGCGGCGGACGTGTCGCACAATGTCTTCAAGGCATGGTAAGCATCGACGAAGTAGTAGACCGAATTCTCAAACGGCGCGCCGAAGTGCCTGAGAATCGTAGCCTGATGGTCGGCATCAGCGGCATCGATGGCTGCGGAAAAGGCTATGTCGCAGCCCAAATCGAGGCGCATCTGGTGCAGCGTGCGGTCGCGTCGGCAGTCATCAACGTCGATGGGTGGCTGAATCTACCTGACAAGCGATTTGACCCAAGGGCGCCTGCCGAAACTTTTTATCAAAGCGCGATTCGGTTTGATCAGTTCTTCTCAGAGTTGCTGATCCCTTTGCGCGATCAAAAATCAATTTATCTAATCGCTGACTTCGTTGAAGAGACCGCTCGCCAGTATCGGAAGCACGTCTACGATATCAAGAGCGTCGGCATCACCTTGGTGGAAGGAATCTTTCTCTTCAAACAGGCGTATCGCAGCCTTTTCGATTTGGCCATCTGGGTTGAATGCTCGTTTGCTACGGCTTTGGCGCGAGCTATCGAGCGGGGTCAGGAAGGCTTAACGCCGGCAAAGACGATCGCGGCGTACGAAACGATTTATTTTCCGGCGCAAAGAATTCATTTCGAGCGAGACGATCCGCAAGCAACAGCCGATCTAATCCTCGAAAATGATCGATATCCGGTGCGGCGTTTCTCACAAACGTCCAGCCGCCACGCGCACTCAGTCACCACTGGCCCACCGACATAAGGTGGGAAGCGGTGATGACAAGTCTCCGTACTGGCCGCGGAGCGGCCAAATGTTTATAGATCAAATGCGGAGAGAAAGCTCTAGCTCCGTAGGAGCGCAATGATCGATGGAACATTTCGCTCCTCTGGAGCTTTTTGCGTTATGTGTCATGCGGGTTCTATGAACATTTGGTCCCTACGGGACCAGAGCTTAAATCTGATCACCTTGACGCTCCATCGCAACGGTCGTAGCATTGCGACATTCCCGAAGCGAAGTCCACCTCGGACTTTCCCCGAAGGAGGGAAGATGAGTTATCTCCACGAGACCCCGTTCGACGAAAAAGACTTTCCGACGCTTCAGCTTATCAAGGAAGACTACGGTTTCATCCCCAATTTCTTCCGATGCCAAACCGCGCGCCCCGATATTCTGGACTCCGAAGTGCAACTCGTTGACGCCATCCTGATCAAGGAAGGCGACTTGACGCGCGCACAGAAAGAGCACATCTTTCTGGTTTGTTCCGCGGCCAACCTCAGCACTTATTGCGTGACGGCGCACTGTGAAATCATCCGCATGCTCAAGCTTGCAGGCCCCGAGCCGGAACAGATTGCGCTCGATCACATGTCTACCGACCTTCCTATTGTCGACAAGGCGTTGCTGAACTTCGCGCTCAAGCTAAACAACCACTCTGAGAAAGTCACGCAGGATGACATCGATGATCTACGCACGTACGGCTTTGGCGACCAGCAGGTGCTTGAGGCAGTGATGTGCGTCGGCTTGGCCAAGTTTGCCAACACAGTTGGCTTCGGTCTCGGCACAGTGCCTGATTTCAAATCGCGAATTGATTTGGAGAAGAGCAAGGCGGCAACGGTGTAGCGGTACTATCCCTTCGGCGACACTGCAGGTAACTCGCAACCGGCACGAATTCGATCCATGATCTTCGTGACCAACGGTTCCGAGATCGGTTCGGGATACTCAAACGATCCGCTGTCGGTGACTATTCGGAGAGTCTTGCGGGTGGAATCGTAAAGCACCTGACAGGTCTTGCAGTGCGCGAGATGAGCTTCGAGCTGCTCGCGAATCTCGGCGGCGACATCCTTGTCAAGCAGACTTCCCAGCTCAGTAATAAAATCCTGGCAGCTAATCATGCGTTCACTCCCGCGCCGGTCGTTGCAAAATAAGAAACCATAGATTCGCGCAACATCAAACGTCCGCGTAGCACGCGCGCTTTTAATCCCGGGATCGTGAGTCCCAATGAGTTCGCCGCTTCCTCAGTCGAAAGCTCTTCCAGATCCCTCAGCATCAGCGCCAGGCGATATTTTGCAGGCAGCTTCATTACTTCCTGCTCGACCAATTTTCTCAGTTCTTCCCGCGAATATAAGTCTTCAGGATTCTCCTGCCACGCTTGAATTCGGCGTGGCCTGAAATCTTCGCTGTCATCGTCAAGGGTCTCAAAATCTTTTCGTCCTCGCAAGCGTTGCAACCCCGTGTTTAGAGCGATGCGCACCAACCAGGTCGAAAACCTCGATCGTCCTTCGAACTCGGGCAGATGCTGGAAGGCTTTTAAGAAGGCATCCTGCAAAGCATCTTCCGCCTCTTCGTCACTGCCGAGAAGACCTATCAAGCTTCGATAAACTCTGCGCCCATGTCTCCGCACCAATTCTTCGAATGCATCCGTATCGCCGGCCTTCACGCGAGCCACAAACTCCGCGTCCGGATCGGCGGATATAGTCTCGTCCGCTAATGGCCGCTCAAGCATTGGACGCTCAGAATCGGGCGCGGGATTCACTTCTTTTTGCTGAAATACTGGGCGCGGTTTGAAGTCGGGCTCGCTACCCAATCCAGCCTGCACGACATTTAGCAGATTTGTCAGCCCCACCATCAGAACGGCTTCCAGAATCTGCTCTTCGGAAAAGCCGTGGCCGCGCAGCCGCGCAACATCGTCCGCCGCGAATGTATGCGGTTGCTCCGCTAACTGGCGCGCAAAATCAAGCAGCGCGATGTCCTGGTCTGAGAGGTTTGCCTGATGATGATCGACTGTAACCTGATGGGATACTTCGGGTTTTACGCCCAAAAACCGCAGAGTTTGCGAATGCACGGCCGGAAAATAAATATTCTGGTTGGCCCCAGAGACAGCCAAGAGGATGAACTCCTTTTGAATTCGTGTCAGGGAACCCTTCGCAAACAGCAGGGTTTCCATCAGCGTAGCTTGTGATTCGACCAGATCTGGTCTGGACATCTGAGCGCGGAAGACCCTGGGCACAAGTCCGAGGTATTGTTTGAAAATCGCCAGCGCTGCGATGTTTGCCGGCTCATCGTCTTCAGGAAGGAAACTCACTCTCAATCTCCTCGTTAGCTACGGAAGGACGCGCTGAGAATACCCCACTTGACGAGTTCGCGGCCAGCAACAGGCACGCTCTGACAAATTCTGCATCCGCTTGGTTCCCATCGCGTCTAATCAATCAGAATCATCTCTATTCTGGTCGTTAACGGCGTAATCAAACGCTAATCGGCGAGGTAACCGCGATGAACACTTTTCCCGACCGTAAATCATCACTCGATCCGACCGATTGGCTGGGCGAGCACGGCGACTATCTCTATCGTTACGCATTGGTTCGGGTCCGAGACTCAGCCACTGCGGAGGACTTGCTTCAGGAAACTCTGCTGGCGGCGATGGGTTCGTATCAAGCTCATGAGGGGCGAAGTTCGGAAAGAACCTGGCTGGTCGGGATTATGAGACATAAGGTCGTCGATTATTTTCGGCGGCTCGCCCGAACTCTTGAGTTCCAGTTGTCTAATGAAGAAGGAAACGATTTTGACTGGTTTGAGACTGAGGGGGCGTGGCGTGGTCATTGGCGGGAAGATCAGGCGCCGGTCAGTTGGCCGGTTGATGCCGTCAAGCTATTGGAGTCTCGCGAGTTTTGGGAGATTTTCGATCGCTGTCTGAAACGTCTGTCACCGCAGATGGCCATCGCGTTCACGCTCCGAGAAATCGATGGCCTGAGTTCCGAAGAAATCTGCGAAATACTCAACATTACCTCAAACAATCTTTGGGTCATCCTGCATCGCAGCCGCGCGAAGCTCAGGCACTTTCTCGAAGCCGAATGGTTCCGGGGCGT
The DNA here is from genome assembly GCA_036395055.1 of Pyrinomonadaceae bacterium. GTDB lineage: Bacteria > Acidobacteriota > Blastocatellia > Pyrinomonadales > Pyrinomonadaceae > PSRF01. The sequence continues at coordinate 20,647 of DASWDX010000572.1, forward strand.
TAATCCGGCTTCGCCTGTAGGCAGCCAGAATCTTGAGCAGCGCGCGTTGGACACCAAGGTCCGGTCGGAATTTACCTTCGGCGCGGTCGCCGCTTGAATGATGTGTAAGGATTTGATTTCAGCCGCGACCAATAGGCGTTAGAGGTTATCGGGCGGCTAGGCTAAGGGAATTCACACCGCACCGAAATCCAAAACAGCTCCAAAGCTGAGCGGATTCAAGAGAGTAATTCGCGAATCCTGGGCTGTAAGTGTGTTTATTTTCTGACTACGGAATTCTGAAAAGGAGATTTGATCATGTCAAGGAAGTTAGCAATTGCTCTGGTAGTTCTCGTCGTCGTTAGTGCTGGTGCGTGGTATTCGTTTCGGCCAGAGCGCCTCTTCATCAATCAAAGAGTCAATGAACAGTTTCCGACTGCGTCCGCTGCGAGCAACAAGCTTGTATCGGGTCAGTTTCATAGCGGCGCCCACGAAACCAAGGGTTCCGCGACGGTGTTTCAGCTTGCCGATGGCAAGAAAACTCTGCGGCTGACAAATTTTGAAACGTCGAATGGTCCCGATGTGCACGTTTATCTCGTGGCCGCTGCGGACGCAAAGGACAACGATACCGTGAAGAATGCCGGCTTTATCGACCTTGGCTCTCTGAAGGGAAACATCGGCGACCAGAACTACGACGTTCCGGCGAATGTTGATTTGGCGAAGTATCGCGCCGCGACCATTTGGTGCGCCCGATTCAACGTCAACTTTGGCACTGCTCCTTTGATGAGCGACTCCATGCAATCGATGAATCGCTAATTGCTTGTGGCGGGCAGTGAGCCTCCATCAACTTGGTAAGTAGCCGGAGCGGATCATGACGAACAACAACCACTACGACGTAATCATTATCGGCACAGGCGCGGGCGGCGGCACGCTGGCTTACAAGCTCGCGCCCTCCGGTAAGAAGATTCTTCTGCTTGAACGGGGCGATTACGTCCCGCGCGAGAAGGACAATTGGAGCACGCGCGCCGTCAACCTCGATGCTAAGTACAACACCAAAGAAGCCTGGCGCGATGTTGACGGGAAAGAGCTGCACCCGCATACGAACTATTTCGTCGGCGGCAATACTAAATTTTACGGCGCGGCGCTGTTTCGTTTGCGCAAAGAAGACTTCGGGGAGATTCGCCATCACGGTGGGATCTCGCCAGCGTGGCCCATCGGCTACGACGAGCTGGAGCCGTATTACACCGAAGCTGAACACCTCTATCAGGTGCACGGTAACCGCGGTGAAGATCCAACGGAACCATACGCCAGCGCGCCCTACAAATATCCGGCCGTCAGTCACGAGCAACGGATTCAGCATCTTCACGATGATCTTGAGCGAGCGGGACTTAAGCCTTTTCACGTGCCGCTTGGGATTCGGATCGATGAAAAGAACCCGCGAACTAGTGCCTGCATTCGTTGCAATACCTGCGACGGCCATCCATGTTTGATTGGCGCAAAGGCTGATGCCCAAACGATCTGCGTCGATCCAGCTCTTAAGCATGAGAACGTTTCGCTAGTCACTAACGCCAAGGTGATGCGCTTGGAAACGAACGGCAATGCGCGCGCAGTAAGCAAGGTGATCGTTGAGCGCAACGGTGCGCGCGAAGAATATTCAGGCGACATCGTGGTCGTGTCGTGCGGCGCGGTTAATTCCTCCGCGTTGTTACTGCGATCGGCGAATGACAGTCACCCGAACGGACTCGCCAACGGCTCGGACGTGGTCGGGCGTCACTACATGGGGCATATCAATTCGGTTTTGATGGCGCTTTCAAAATGTCCGAACCCGACTGTCTTTCAAAAGACATTAGCGATCAATGATTTCTATCTTGGCTCGAAAGACTGGGAATATCCGATGGGCCACATCTCGTTTGTCGGCAAGCTCGACGCAGACACTTTGAAAGCGGGCGCGCCGGCTATTGCACCCGGTTGGACTCTGGATTTGATGGCCAAGCATAGTCTGGATTTCTGGCTGACTTCAGAGGATTTGCCTGACCCGGAGAACCGCGTGACTGTCGATCGCGATGGTGAGATTCGCGTGAGCTACAAGCTCAACAACGTCGAAGGCCACGATCGCCTGAAGGCTCATTTGCAAAAAGCAATGAAGCAAACCAACTGCGATATTCACGGGCATGAATGTCACCAGGGCTTGTTTGCGCGGAATCTGTATCTCGGTCAGCGTTTGCCGTTAGCGGCGGTCGCACACCAGAACGGCACCGTGCGCTTCGGTAATGATCCGAAGACCTCAGCGCTGGACCGCAACTGCAAAGCGCACGAGGTCGACAATCTCTATGTGGTCGATGCGAGCTTCTTCCCATCGAGCGGCGCGGTTAATCCGGCGCTGACGATCATGGCGAATGCGCTACGTGTTGGCGATCACTTGTTGGAGCGAATGAAATGAAGCGAACCGGTTTTGCGATTTTAGGTTTACTGCTTGCGCTGAGCGTCTTTGTTCAGACGACGACGGCTCAGTTCCTGCCGACGGACGCGCATGCTCTCAACAGCTCGCGCGTCCCCTTCCTGTTCGCTACAAACAATCCAAAGACCGTCGCTTTGGTTGAACAGGTTGGCGCGATCGGGATGACCGTTTCCGACATGGACGCTTCGATTGATTTCTATTCGCGCGTTCTGTCATTTGAAAAAGTGTCAGATGTGGAAGTGACCGGCGAAGACTACGAACGTCTGCAAGGGGTCTTTGGCCTGCGCATGCGCGTGGTGCGAATGCGCCTGGGGGATGAGTTTATCGAGTTGACTGAATATCTGGCACCTAAAGGACGCCCGGTGCCGGTCGATTCACGCAGCAACGATCGATGGTTCCAACACATAGCAATTATCACCAGCGATATGGATAAGGCGTACGCACTGCTGCGCCAAAACAAAGTCGAGCATGCCTCGACTGGTCCGCAGCGTCTGCCTGACTGGAACAAGAATGCCGGCGGCATAAAGGCATTTTACTTTCGCGATCCCGACAAGCACTGGCTTGAGACCTTGCAGTTTCCGGAAGGAAAGGGCGATGCGAAATGGCAGCGAAAGGATCGCCTGTTTCTCGGCATTGACCATACCGCGATTGTCGTCGGCAATACCGAAGCGAGTTTGAAGTTTTATCGCGACCTGCTCGGCCTGCGCGTTGCGGGCACGAGTGAGAATTACGGCACTGAGCAGGAACACCTGAACAACGTGTTCGGCGCAAGGTTACGTATTACGAGTCTCCGAGCCGGCAGCGGGGGGCCGGGCATCGAATTTCTCGAGTACCTTGCACCGCGCGACGGACGGCCAGCGCCTGGGGACGAGCGGGCGTCTGATCTGTTTCATTGGCAGACGATGCTCATCGTCAATGCTGCGGACACCTTTGTCCAGAATCTGTCGGCTGAGAATTTTCGCTTTGTTTCACCAGGCGTCGTATCAATTAGCGATGCGCGATTAGGATTTTCGAAAGGCTTGCTCGCGCGCGATCCCGATGGCCATGTGATGGCGCTCGTCGAAAAATGATCCAGCCACGAAGAGTCACAAAAGTCACAGAAGAACGAGATTCAAGCATATTTGCGCGGTTTGAGCATTTGAGCGGCTAAACTCCACCAATGAACAATCGACCACTCTTCATTCCGGTAATTCTCGGCACGGTGCGCAAAGGACGAGCCAGCGAGAACGTTGCGAAATTCGTCTTCGGCGAAGTCCAAAAGCGCGAAGGTGTCGAAACTCGATTGATCGATATTCGCGACTTGAATTTTCCAATCGACGATGCCGGAGAGCAGATCAAGGACGCGAAATTCTCGGCAGTCTGCGAGCGCGCCGATGGCTTCGTGATCGTGACCCCGGAATACAATCACGGCTATCCAGGAATGCTGAAGCATGTACTCGATTCAAATCTGAAGGAATACATTCACAAAGCGGTAGGTGTCTGCGGCGTCTCAGCTGGAGGTTTTGGCGGCACCCGCGTGATCGAGGCGTTGCTGCCTGTGTTGAGAGAACTGGGGCTGGTACCAATCTTTTGGGACGGCAATTTCTCAGGCGCACAAAAGTTGTTCGATGCCGAGGGTAAGATTCTGGACGAAGCGACGCACGTTAAGCGCATCGATAAGTTTCTCGCCGAATTGATCTGGATGAGCAAGGTCCTGCGGTACGGTCGCGAAAACGTTTCAATCTAAGGTTGAAGTGAAAATCATTTCCCTGAATGTTGGTCAGCCGCGCTTCGTCCTGCGCAACGGCGAACCGGTGTCTACTAGTATTTTTAAGGAACCACTGGCCGGGCGTGTGATTATGCGGACGCTGAATCTCGACGGCGACCGCCAGGCTGACTTATCAGTTCATGGAGGCCCAAGCAAAGCCGTCTATGTCTATCCCGCGGAGCACTACGATTTTTGGAAACGCGAGTTTCCAGAGATGGATCTGCCGTGGGGCATGTTCGGCGAGAACTTTACGACCAAAGGCTTGCTGGAAACGGAAACGAACATTGGTGACAAGTTTCGCATTGGCGCCGCCGAGGTGATGGTCACTGAACCTCGCATGCCCTGTTACAAACTCGGCATTCGTTTCGCTCGTACCGACATCATCAAGAGATTCTTGCAAAGCGAGTGCACTGGGTTCTATCTCGCGGTTCTGAAAGAAGGCGAAGTGGGCACCGGCGACGAGTTCGAGCCGTTGGCTAGAGAGGCTCATGATGTAAGGGTTTCCGATGTCACCCGACTATATACACGTGAGAAGCGCAATGCGGCTTTGCTTCGGCGGGCTATTGAGGTGGAAGCATTGCCCGAGAGTTGGCGAAGTTATTTCCAGGATCATCTTGAAAAGCTGACCGGCTAAGCAATAGGGGACTGCGATGTCTAAACCAAAAATGACTTGTCCCGACTGCGGTGCTGAGATGAATCAGCACGCGGTGAAGATTGATTATGGCGCCGACGATCCGAGACTTTTTGATGCAGTCTTCGGAGGCGCGTTGAAAGAGGTGCATACCTGTCCCGAATGCGGGCGTACTGAGATGAGAGCAGCTTAACTAATATTCATGGCGAAAGACCTAAACAAAAGACAAAAGCCAACTGCTGAAGAGCAGCGTTTGGAAGAAGCGCGTCAACGCACGAAGCATTGGAAACGCTGGGGGCCATATCTCAGCGAGCGCGCGTGGGGCACTGTGCGTGAAGACTATAGCGCGGGCGGCACCGCCTGGGACTATTTCCCTCACGACCACGCACGATCGCGCGCCTATCGTTGGAATGAAGACGGACTCGCGGGAATCTGCGATCGTCATCAGAAAATCTGTTTCGCACTGGCGTTGTGGAACGGCCACGATCCGATCTTGAAAGAACGCATTTTTGGCTTGACCGGCAGCGAAGGCAATCATGGTGAAGACGTCAAGGAATACTACTTCTATCTCGATTCAACACCGACACACTCGTACATGACGTACTTGTACAAGTATCCGCAAGCCGAGTTTCCTTACAGCCAGTTAGTTGATGAGAATCGTAGTCGAGGCAAACTCGCATCCGAGTTCGAGCTGATCGACACCGGCATCTTCAATGAAGATCGTTACTTCGACGTGGTCGTCGAATATGCCAAGGCCGATGTCGAAGACATTCTGATCAAGATTACTGCGACCAATCACGGGCCGGAAGCGGCCTCGATAAATCTGCTTCCGACGATCTGGTTTCGCAATACCTGGTCATGGAATCAAAACGGCACAGCCAAACCCAGTCTGCGCAAAGTCCAGGAAGGCACGATCGAACTCGAAGTGACCGGCCTGGGCAAACGCTGGCTGTATTGCGACGAATCGCCTGAATTAGTTTTCACGGAGAACGATACGAACACGCAACGTCTTTTCAACTCGGCCAATGGTTCGCATTTTGTAAAGGACGGCATCAACGATTACATCGTTCATGGCAATCAACAGGCAGTGAATCCAGAGCAAATGGGAACTAAGGCTGCTGCGAACTACAGACTGACAATCGCGCCCGGCGAGACTGCGACGAT